>JANODS010000443.1:0-25390 GCA_031412835.1 Acidobacteriota bacterium
ATCTTTCGCAATCTTCTTCCACTGCACGCCGAGGCGTCGAGCCTCTTTCTCAAGGTGTTTTTCGCCGATTTCGACTGCTTTAGCCCTTTCTGTAGTGTTGACGACGTGCTTGATGCGATTGCGCGCCTTCGAAGTTTTTACGAAGTTGAGCCAGTCTTTGGAGGGGACATGGCCTTGTTGGGTGAGGATATCGACCACGTCTCCGTTCTTCAGCTCGTACTTGAGAGGGACGATCCGGCCATTTACCTTGGCACCGACACAGAGGTGGCCGACGTCGGAATGGATGGCGTAGGCGAAGTCGACCGGCGAGGCACCTCGCGGCAGAATGATGACCTTGCCGCGGGGCGTGAAGGAGTAAACCTCTTCGGGGTAGAGATCGACTTTGAGCGTCGACATAAACTCCCCGGTATCGTGGACGTCCTGCTGCCATTCGACCAACTGCCGCAGCCAAGCCACCTGCTGCTCGTCGGATTGGGCACCCTTGCTCCCTTCCTTGTACTTCCAATGAGCGGCGATGCCTTCTTCGGCGATGCGATGCATCTCCTCGGTGCGAATTTGCACCTCGAAGGCTTGGCCCCCGGGGCCGATTACCGAAGTGTGGAGCGATTGGTAAAGATTGGGCCGGGGAATGGCGATGAAATCTTTGATGCGACCCGGGATCGGCGTCCACTCGCCGTGGATCGTGCCGAGAGCGCCGTAGCAGTTCTTCACGCTGTCGGTGACGATACGAATAGCGAGCAGGTCGTAGACCTGTTCGATACTGATTTTCTGCCGTTTGAGCTTCTGGTAGACGCTGAAGGGGCGCTTGAGCCGGGCTTCAATCCGCGCGGGAATATTTTCCCGGGAGAGTTTGAGTTCTACCGCGTGGCGGATCTCCTCGAGTGCCCCTCCCGTAACCTTGCGCCGGGATTCGATGGCCTCGGTTACTTCCGCAAAAGCAGCGGGATCCAAATGGCGAAAGCCCAGATCTTCAAGTTCCGCGCGCATCTTCCCCATGCCGAGGCGGTGCGCGATGGGCGCATAGATTTCAAGCGTCTCCTGGGAAATTCGTTCCTGCCGATCACGGCTCAACGAACCCATCGTCCGCATGTTGTGCAGTCGATCAGCGAGTTTCACCATAACGACCCGGATGTCGTTAACCATGGCGAGCAGCATTTTGCGAACGCTCTCGGCTTGGCGTTCTTCCCGGGAGTAGAAGTTCAGCTTGGCAAGCTTGGTAACGCCATCGACGCAGCGTGCGACATCGTTGCCGAAGCGTTTGCGAACGTCTTCTACGGTTACGACTGTGTCTTCGACGGTGTCGTGGAGCAGGCCCGTTTCGAGGCAAACGAGATCCATCGACATATCACACAGGATATGGGCCACTTCGAGCGGGTGGGCCATGTAGGACTCACCGGATGAGCGGGTTTGCCCGGTGTGATGGAGCGCCGCGTATTCAAAGGCTTGGCGAAGGGAGACCAGACTTTCGTGCGGACGCAGCTTGGAATATTTGGCGACGAGCTCTTCGAAGCGCGCCGCTAAGACTGGATCAACGGGACTAGACAGATCGACCGGCTGACTCAAAACGAGACCCCTTTCATTCAGAGTACACGCTATGAGACCAGCCGGTCATCCATCATTACGGCTTAGGTGTTTCTTGGATAATGCCGCCGCCAACTTTCTTCTCGAGGGCTTCCGCTTTTCGCTTCTTCGCTTCGAGCGCTTTCTGAACATAGGCATCGGCTTGTTCGAGCTCTTTCTTATACTCTTCTGGAGTATCAGAAATGTCGGCCAACTCACGATGCATCAGGTTGAGATAAGCGTAGGCGTCGTCGTAATCCGGATCCACCTTGACGGCAGCTTCGAGTTGCTTCAGACCGTCCTGGACCATCGCGAAATTTTTTTCGCGAACTTCGGCGCGAACTTTTTTGTCTTTCAGGGGGCCCGGGTCCTCAGGCTTCATGCTCAGCTTGGCGCGCGCTTCCCCTCGAACCGGGTAGGCTTTACCCCAGGCGATTACACCCAAAGTGTAGAGAGCTTCCTTGTTCTGCGAGTCGACCTTCAACAGCCGCTCATTCCACTCTTTAGCCTCTTGGAACTTCTTCTGGTTGTAATAGAGAGAAGCGATGGAGGCGATGGCGAGTTTGTCATTGGGGTCTTTCTCGAGAACTTTCTGGAAGTTATCGTACGCGGCGGTCGCGAATTTGTTATTCTCGACCGAATCCGCACCAGGAATCCATTGGCTCATGTACGCAGTTGCCAGATAGAGCCGGGCAGTGGTGAAGTCAGGGTCAAGATTAACGGCCTCTTGGAAGGACTTCACTGCTTCGGGGTACTTGGCACCTTTGTAAGCGCGGACGCCCTTATTCAGGTTGTCGCGGGCTCTGAGCTGTTGGCAGCCGGTGGTCGAAAGTAGAAGAATGCCACAAGCGGCAAGGGTCAGTAGAGTCTTCATCATATACACGTTCCTCCTATTGCCCTTGTTCCATCTTTGGCGTCATCAAGCCGACCTTGTCGATTCCAGCGCCTTTAGCCATGTCGATGGCTCTGGCAACGTATTGGAATTCGAGATCGGGGTCTCCTTTCACAAAGACGACGCGTTCGGCGCGAGTTGAAAAGACCGCTTTAAGGCGAGTTTCCAGGTTTGCTTCCAACACATCTTCGCTGTTGAGCTTGATCGTTTTGTCCTTCGCGATGATGATCACGACGGTGCGATCATCCTGCGGAGGCGGAGGCGGCTTGTCTTTCGGAGGGGGCTGCGGGACGAGCGCATCCAAACCCTTTGGCGTAAGCGGTGTGATGACCATGAAGATGATCAAAAGCACGAGCAGCACGTCGATGAGGGGAGTCATATTGATATCGGCTTGCGGCCCACCACCGCCGCCGCCAGTTGACATGGACATAGGAATGCTCCTTCGAGAAATGAGTGACTTGCGCTACATTCCGGCAGGGGCACTTGTGGCCGCCATGCCTTCCTTGATCTGTTCGGTCAACAAACCGACCTGATCCACCTGGAACGCCCGAAGGTTATCCAGAACCTCGACAACCCGTTCATAGCGGGATCGCGAATCACATTTGAGGTAGACGGTCTTGTCGACTTTGTTCGTAAGCTGATCTTTCACCTTGTTTCCCAAAGTGGGCAAATCGGGGAATTGGTCACTGCCTAGATACACTTTGCCGTCCCTGCTAACCGAGATGAGGATCGCATCCTCTTTGTCGGCCGCCTGCATGGCAATAGGATTCTTGGTTTTGACCAGTTCGACGGAAATTCCCTTTGAGAGCATCGGGGTGATGACCACGAAAATGATGAGCATGACGAGCATCACGTCGACCAAAGGGGTGACGTTGATGTCGGACACAGCGGCCTTCGAGGCAATCTTTTTTCTTTTGGATTGTCCAATGACGATCGACATGGGTGGATCTCCTTCTTGAGACCCCGGCCAGCAGGAGCTGACCGGGCTTTCAATTCAACTCAGACGGGACGATAAAGCGGTTAGTGCTTGACGGCGCGGTTGGAACGCTTGATGAAATAGTCAAGCAATTCGGAGGAAGAGTTACCCATTTCGACGTTGAACGCTTCCAGGCGGCCTGCGAAGTAGTTGAACATCATGACGGCCGGGATGGCGACGAACAAGCCGAACGCGGTGGTCACCAGCGCTTCCGAAATACCGCCGGCGACCGCACCGAGACCGGTCGACTTCTCCGAGGCGATACCTTTGAACGCGTTGATGATGCCAACGACGGTGCCAAACAAACCGACGAACGGACCCGTGGAACCGATCGTGGCGAGGGCGCTAACGCCACGCTTCATTTCGGCCTGGACAATGGCTTCGGCGCGCTCGAGAGCACGACGGGAAGCTTCAATCGTTTCGCCCGAGATGTCCCCTTGGTTGTGGGCCTGGAATTCCTGGAGCCCAGCCACGACGACCTTGGCCAAATGCGACTTCTTGTAACGGTCAGCGATCTTGATCGCTTCGTCGAGCTTGCCTTCACGAAGCGCACCGGCCACAGCCGGGGCGAACGCGCGACTCTGTTGCCGGGCCGCGTTGAACGCGATCAAACGATCGATCATAACTCCAATCGACCAAGCCGACATGATGAACAGCGTCACGACGACTGCCTGTGCCAGCAATCCCATCTGACCCCACATATCAACGAGGTCAAACGATACGCCGCCTTCTGCCAAAAGGAACAGCGCCCATACCTGCGTAAGAACAATCATGCTAATCTCCTGCGAGTTGAATTTTTGGAAATATGGAGGCCGGAAAACCGGCCATCGTGGCCCCGCCGGAGCGGGGCGGTTACCGATCTTCCCGTAAGAAGAAGGGCAACCCTTAAGGACCGAACTGCCTCACCTAACACCACCGGAAGGGCGGTTAGTTGCTTAACGTAAAATTCACGTCAATCTGAGTCTGAACCTCTACGGCTTCTCCGTTCAGCAAAGTGGGTTTATAAACCCATTGCCGGACGGCGTCCGTAGCGGCGGGAACCAGCAGTGGATGACCGCTCATCATCTGCAAATTCTGAATCGTTCCATCTTTCGAAATGACCGCGTTGAACCGAACGACTCCTTGTATGCGAGCCTGTTTGGCCAGCGGCGGATAGTTGGGTTTCACCTGCCGAATCAGGTTCGCCGCTTGAACGTTGCCGCCCACCCGGATCGGACCAGTCGGTTTCGGTTTCGGAACTTCTTTCGGCGGAGGGGGCGGAGGTGCCGCGCTAGGCACACCACCGATGATGCCACCGATAACTCCACCAGCCACGCCACCAGGGACGCCTCCGGGCACGCCTCCCGGCACGCCGCTCATGGGGGGCGGAAGTTCTTCTTCGCGAATCATCGCAATATCTTTCGGGATCTGTTTGGGCGCCATCAGCCGATTCGCGTCGAATTGACGCGGGATCACCTTTACTATCTTGACGGGAGCAGCAGCAGGTGGGGGCGGAGGCGGCGGAGGAGGGGGCGGGGGCGCTACCAGCATGTTGGCCAATTGAGCCGGCTGTAAGCCCTCGAAGAACCACATTGGAAGAATAATTCCCAAAACGATCAGGCCTGATTGAATTAACAACGAGACCAGAACGGTGTAGGGTTTACTTGTCTTGCCTGTACCATCGACAAATGTCTGTTCAAACATTTCCGCTATCCTTTCGGCCCCGCTGCCAGAGTAGCGGAGCGCGTTGAGGTTATCAAAATTACATTGTTACCACTCCCGAGCAAAGGAGCAGAACACGGGGCGAACGGTCTTACTTCAAGGACTTCGTCTTTCCAGCCGCGACAGCAGGGGCGGGGGTTCCGCCGTCCTTCCGTCGTTTTTCCTTCCACTCTCGACAATAAATCAAAATGGGCGCAGCGATGAAGATCGAAGAGTAGGTTCCAAAAATGATACCGGCGACAAGGGCAAACGAAAAGCCGTTTAGAACTTGTCCACCGAACAGCCACAGAGCCAGAGCCGTCAGGAAGGTTAAACCTGACGTGAGGATTGTACGACTCAGCGTTTGGTTAATGCTGAGATTGACGACAGTGTCAAACTTTTCCCGCCGCATTTGCGGCAGATTCTCGCGAATACGATCAAAGACGACAATTGTGTCGTTCATTGAAAAGCCGACTAGGGTCAGGAGCGCGGCAATAACGGTCAGGGAAACTTCCTTGTCGAGTAGCGAGAAGAGGCCAATCGTGATAATCGTGTCGTGGAAAACCGCGATTACCGCCGCCAGGCCGTAGATGAACTCGAACCGGAATCCAACGTAGACCAACATACCCAAGAGCGCCAGCAAAGTTGCACTGAACGCTTGCGATTGCAGCTCCTTTCCCACCTTGGGCCCGACTAGGTCGAAACCGCGGATCGTGTAAGGGCCCGGGACTGTTTCTTGTTTTAGCACGTTGATCACTTGGGGCGTAACATTTTTGACACCACTCAGGGCATCATAGTTCCCAAGCAACCCGGAGCGAGGTGCGCTATTACGGAAGGCCAAGATGTCCTTGACGAGTTCTTGCAGTTGCGGCTCCGTGAAAGAAGCTCCGGCCGAGGCGAGGGGTCCGCGGATTCGGTCCGCAAGGGCCGCTTGGCTCGTCAGGTTGATGTCTTCTTTCCCCGCGGTCTGGGAGCCGAAAGTGCTCTTCAACGTGTCGAACACCACGGCGCGAGCCGCGTTCAACTCTTTTTCATCGCGAAGGTCGGTGGAGATGATGACTTCGTTCTGCCCGGTGACCTGCTGAACAACGATTTCGCCCGTGATCTTGGCGGCTAAGGCCTTGCGGATCTGGTCTTCATTCGGAGCCTGTTGGAAGCGAACAGTCGTGACTGTGCCGCCCTTGAAGTCGATCCCGTAAAGCGGACCACCCTTGATGATCAGACTTCCCACGCCAGCCACGGTCAACACCAAGGAGGCGATGATAAAGGGCCACTTCTTGCCCAGGAAGTCAAAATTCGTGTTTTTAAATAGCTCCATGCAGAGTTGCTACTGGCGGTAATGGAGTTTGGACACCACTAGATCGCCATTTGTTCCCGTTTTAATCTGAAAGAATACCAAAATCGTTACTGTTTCTCATTTGCGGACAGGTCAGTGACCGGGTGCGCAAAGGAGTGGACTAAATGCTGAGAGTCGTGGGCTGCTGTTTGCCGCTCAATTCCCAATCGAAGATCGCTCGGGAGACGAAGACGGCCGTGAACACATTGGCGAGAAGGCCGATGACTAGTGTAATCGCAAATCCCTTCACTGCGGTGGTCCCGAAGATGAAAAGGAAGGCGCAAGACACAATTGTCGTCACGTGGGTGTCCACGATGGTCCACCACGCTTTGCCGAAACCGGCGTCAACGGCAGCAACTACGCCCTTTCCATTGCGCAACTCTTCTCGAATGCGTTCGAAGATAAGAACGTTCGAGTCGACTGCCATACCGATTGTCAAGATGATTCCAGCCATGCCGGGCAGTGTGAGAACAGCACCGAAGTAGGCTAGCACCGCAATCAGAATGATGGCATTCAAGATCAGAGCCAGGACGGCGTTGATGCCCGCTTTCTTATAGTAAACGAGCATGACGAGGACAACCGCGCCGACGCCAACGGCACCGGCGATGAGGCCATCGCGAATCGAATCGGCACCGAGCGACGGTCCGACGGTCCGTTCTTCGAGGTAGACGATGCCCGCGGGCAGGGAGCCCGACGTCAGGACGAGCGCCAAGTCGGAAGCTTCCTGCTGGGAGGGGGCTCCGGTGATCACGCCGGAGTCTTCAATTTTGCTGTTGATGGTGGCGACGCTGCGGGCCTTGTTGTCGAGCAGCACCGCTAGCTTGTTACCCACATTGCTCTCCGTGTATCGCCCGAAGCGCTTTCCGGCGTCAGGAGAGAGAACAAACGAGGTTTCCCATTTTCCGAACTGGTCCTGCGAGGGACGCGCGTTGCGCAGGTCCCGGCCCGTCACGACAGCCGTCCGATTGGCGACATACCAGCTCTCGCCTTGGTCTCCCGGGCGGCTCGCTTGCTGAATCGGCCTGGTGCCGAGGGGAAGGATTCCGCCACTCTTGGCGCGGAGGGCTTCTTCGCTCGGAAACGGTCCGTCCTTGACTTCTACGATTTCGAGTTTGGCAGCGGCCTGTAGCAGCGCCTTGACGCGGGCCGGATCGTCGACACCCGGCATCTGGACGAGAATTTCGGGGTTCGCTTCGCCATTGCCGCGCTGCTGCACGGTGGCTTCGGCGAGGCCAAGGCCATTGATGCGATTTTCGATCGTTCGCATGGAGCGGGTGACCGTATCGCGGCGCATTGTTAGGGATTCGGTCGTATTCATCGTTAGGCGATAGTCCGCCGAGCCGACGCTACCCATCTGCCACATCGAAAACTTCTGCTGCAGCAGTTCCCGAAACGGAGCGGTTTTGTCTACCGGGATGCCTTTCACATTGATCTGAATCTTGTCTGCGTCTTCGATGGTGGCCGGGTCATTGCGATCCACCGAAGCGTATGCGATACCCGCCTTCAACATTTCGTCTTTAAGGCGTTCGATGTTTTGATCGGCGTCGGCCTTGAATGCGTCCTGGACCTGGACCTGAAGCACGAGTTGGCTACCGCCCCGCAGGTCGAGGCCCAGCTTAATGCTGTTCGCAATATTCTGGCTCAACTGTTCTTTCGAAGTCGGCAGGCCGATGATCCCGTAAATGCAGATCAAGATGGTAGCCACAATCACGATGGCTTTCGTTCTGATGTTCTTATCCATGAAAATTCCTAAGCAGCCTTTCCCGGCTTGGTCACGAGAGAGGTGATCGCGGTCCGCGTCACCTGCAACTTTACGTTGTCAGGCTTTACGCGAATCACTAGCGTATCATCGGTTGCGTTCACCGCAACAACCGTTCCGACAATTCCTCCAGACGAGACGACCTCGTCGCCGGTCTTCAGGTTCGTCAGCATCTCTGCTGTTTGCTTCTTTTGCCGCTGCATGGGCAGGAACAGCAAAAAATAGAAGATCGCGAAAATCGCGATCATGGGCAGGAAGCCGAGGAGGCTGTTTGCCGAGGGGAGTTGCAACATTATGGCGAATAACACTACTTCGTTTCCGTTTCGGCAGCGCGGACTGCCGCTAAGTGTTGAGGGAAGTCCCCAAGGAGAATAGCCTGCCTGATCCGGCGCATGATGTCAAGGTAATGCCTTAGATTATGTAGAGTGCCTAGTACTGAGAACAGAATTTCCTGAGCCAAAAACAGGTGGCGGAGGTAGGCACGCGAGAAATTTCGACAAGTGTAGCAGGTGCAAGCGGGGTCCAGGGGACCGGAGTCATCGCGATAACGGGCGTTTTTTATCACCACTTTACCGACAGATGTAAACAAACAGCCGTTCCGCGCGTTGCGGCTGGGCATCACACAATCCATCATGTCGATCCCGCCTGCGACGTATTCGATCAGTTCTTCCGGCTTGCCCACGCCCATCACGTAGCGAGGCTTCTCCACGGGCAGCAAGGGAGCGGTGGCGGCCACCATTTCCAGGCTGAGGTCGCGGGGTTCGCCGACACTCAGCCCTCCGATGGCGTAGCCGGGAGCGTCCAGGCCGACGAGTTCCGCGGCGCATTGCCGCCGCAGATCCGGGTACATGCCGCCTTGGACGATGGGAAACAGAGCTTGATTGACGGGGTTGCGCCGGTAGTGGGCGAACGCCTGGGACGCCCAGCGGTTGGTGCGACGCGTCGAGATCTCGACAGCCTCCCGCGTCGCCGGGTACTCGATGCATTCGTCGAGCACCATCATGATGTCGCTGCCCAGCGCGATTTGCGTATCGACCGTGGATTCGGGCGTGAATAGGTGTCGGTCGCCGTTCAGGTGGGAGTGAAAGACGACGCCCTGCTCGGTTACTTGGCGGATCTTCGAAAGGCTCCAGACCTGAAAACCGCCGGAATCGGTCAGAATCGCGCGCGGCCAGTTCATGAATTTGTGCAGGCCACCCATTTGGCGGATCAATTCATGACCCGGCCGCAGGTAGAGGTGGTAAGTGTTCGACAGAATGATCTTGGCGTCGAGGTCCTCCTCGATCTGCTTCGGCATCAGACTTTTTACCGTCGCCTGGGTCCCGACGGGCATAAAGACCGGGGTTTCGACGATGCCGTGGGGGGTATGGAGCAGTCCGGCCCGCGCACCGGTCTGGGGGCATTGGGCCTGGAGTTCAAACCGCAGGCCTTCTTTGAGTTCACTCACTGTTTACAATTCTAGCGAATGTGGGCCGGGCGGCCTATTCATACCGCAGCGCCTCGGTCGGATTCAATTGAGCGGCCCGGTTGGCCGGCAGCAGGCCGAACACCAGCCCGACCAAAAGTGAGGTCGCGAACGCGACAGCGATGGAGGTGCCCGAAATTGGAATGTCGATGCCTCCGAAATAGCCGGCGGCCAACGGTCCGGCTACCCCGACCGCGATCCCGATCATCCCGCCCGCTACGCTGATCATCACCGATTCCATCAAAAACTGCAAAAGCACCATTTGCTTGGAGGCTCCGAGCGCCATCCTCAGACCGATCTCGCGGGTTCGCTCGGTCACCGTGACGAGCATGATGTTCATAATCCCGATGCCGCTGATGATGAGGGCGATCGCCGAGACGAGCACGAGAACGCCAGTCAGAATAAGCGAGATATTTTCGGCTGCGGACAAAATCGCCGAGAGATTATCGACGTAATATTTCGCTCCCGGACGATGGCGGGCTTCGAGCAACTGCTGCACTTGGCGGGTGAGTGGAATCACGTCCTCGGCGGTCCGCGTCTGCACGTACATCGGGTCGATGCGTTCTTCAGCGGTCAGGTACTTCATCACGGTAATGGGGATCAGCATAGTTTCCGTCGACAGTTCGGATAGGCCGAAACTGTCGGTCTTTTCGCGGAAAGTACCAATAATCGAGAACTGTAGGCCGCGAATCTTGACGATCTGCATGATTGCATTCGATTGGCTGCCGTAAAGCCGGGTAGCTAGTTTCTGTGTGAGCAGCGCGACTCGGCTGCGTTGTTGCATGTCGTCGAGTTGAATCGGCCGACCAGCCAGGATCACCAGGTTTCGCATCGGGACGTACTCGTGGTCCGACCCAATAATCTTGACGTCCCGTTCCTTTCCGTCGATGACCATCTGGTCGTAAATCGTCATCACACCGGTGACAGCGGTGGCGCGTTTGCCCAGCGCGGCGCGTGTCGCATCCACGTCGGCGATCTTCACAAAATCGGCATCGACGCTCACCCCCGTTCGGTTGCCGGCTTCAAAATAGGCAATGATCAGGTTCGAGCCAATTCCGCGAATCTGCTCGATCACGTAGTCGCGGCTAGTCAGAGAAATGGTTACGACGAGGATCACGGAAGCGTTGCCGATCACCAGCCCCAGCGCGGTCAAGAACGTACGCACTTTGTTGGCCTGGAGAGCGTAAAAGCTAAACCGGAGCGCTTCGCGCCAGTTCAAGCGCCGCCCCGGGCCTGCCGCAAAAGTTTCTCGGCTTCGGCACGCGACGGCATCTCCGGGTTCAAATCCGCCTTCAGGTACTGCTCCAAAAGCTTCGTCGCCATCGGCAGATTCTTCTTGGCGATGACGTAGGTCTGAGCCTTATCGAAAAGCAATTTCGGATTGTTCGGATCAATCTTTTCAGCCTTGCTGATGAAGCTTTCGCTTTCGATCAATCGACCTTGGCGAGCGAGGAACTTCGCCACGTCGAGCAATCGGCCAATCTGCCGGGGAGCCAGTTCGGCCGCCCGTTTCAGATGTTGCTCGGCGCTGTTGAATTCCTTCCGCTTCTGCGCCAGTTGGGCCGTGGCGTAATAAAACTCCGCCTGATCGTTCGCCTTAATCTGCTCGAGCAGCGCCTGGGCCTTCCCCAACCCACCGCCCAGGAAGCCGGGGGCCTCCAGGTAGTAATCAAACAGGTCGCTGATCGCCTCGCCGTTCTTCGGATCCAGTTCCACGGCTTTCTCGAACATTTGGCGAGCGCGGGTGGCATAGTGAGGCGCGATCAGCGGATTGCCCGATTCAGCCCGCCGACCGTAGGCCCGACCAAGCCAGTGGTGGTAGTCGGAAAGCTGGCTATTCAACTGGACAGCTTTTTCGAATAGGTCGATCGCCTTTTTGAAATCGCCCACCATGTACTGACACTTGCCGGCCAACGAATGTGCCGCGGGGTCGTTACCAAGCACCGGTTGGAGGACCCGGAAAGCTTCCTGATACTTGGTTCGATGGTACAAGTCAGCAGCGCGCGCTATTTCAGCAGGACCGGCCCAGAGGGCGGCGCTAGCAAACACGGCAGCCAAAAGCATCTTCATCATTTCTTTCGATGCTTCCAGCATAACGCGGGTTTCAATTGGGTTTGGAACGTCCGCTCCGGGAAAAGCATCCAACGGTCATTGCCGATGTAGTATCCTCAGTATTGGCAAAAACTACCGTCCCTGTCGGAGGTCTCCGTTCATGAAATCACTATCCCGTTTGTTCTCTCTCACCGCAGTCGCCCTGCTTTTCACGTTTGGAGCATTGGCCCAGACAGCTTCCCTGGAAGGGGAAGTGAAAGGCGAAGATGGCAAACTGCTCCCGGGCGCGTTGATCAAAATCAACCGCACCGATATCAAAGGCAACTACAAAGTTAAGACAAACAAGAAGGGCCAGTGGTTCCACGCCGGCCTGCCGCTGGGTCAGTACGAGATCGAGTGTGAAGTCGATGGCAAAGTTGTGGACACCGTTAAGGGCGTCCGGACCCGTCTGGGCGATCCGCTGCCGATCAACTTCGACCTCTCGAAGAATGTAGCTCGCAAACAGGCGATGGAAAAGGCCGTGGCGACCGGCCAAGTCACCGAAGAGATGTCTCGCGAGATGACGAAAGAGCAGCGTGAGGCGATGGAAAAGCAGGTGAAAGAACGCGCCGCCGCCATGTCGAAGAACAAAGAGTTGAATGACGCATTCAATGCCGGCATGGAGAACTTGAAAACGAAGAACTTCCAGGCCTCGGTGGACGGGTTTCAGAAAGCGGTGGAACTCGACCCGAAGCAGGTCGTGATCTGGGCGAATATGGCCGAAGCCTACATGGGTTTGGCGGGCTCGAAAACGGGTGCGGAGCAGGAGGCTGCCAATGCCAAGGGTCTAGAAAGCTACGCTAAGGCTTTGGAATTGAAGTCTGACGACGCGGGAATGCACAACAACTACGCTCTCGCCCTGGCGAAGGTGAAGAAGTTTGACGAAGCGCGCGCCGAACTCGATAAAGCCGCTGCACTCGACCCGACCAACGGAGGCCGATACTACTACAACATGGGAGCTATCCTCACCAACATCGGACAGATGGAAGCGGCCGCTAGCTCCTTCAAAAAGGCTCTCGAACTCGACCCCAACTACGCCGATGCTCATTACCAATACGGCATCTACCTCATCGGCAAGGCCCAAGTCTCTGCCGATGGCAAGATCACCCCCGTCCCTGGAACCGAAGAGTCTTTCCAGAAGTACATCCAGTTGAAACCGGACGGCCCCTTCGCCGCTAGCGCGAAGAGCATGATCGAATCGATGGGAGCCAAGGTGGAAACCAGCTTTAAGAACCCCAATGCACCCGCCGCCAAGAAGGCCGCTCCGAAAAAGAAGTAAGGAAACTCCTTGGGATAAAAGGGCGTCCTATTCGTAGGACGCCCTTTCTCTATTTATGATTAAGTATCTCATCGGTCTGTTGGTTTCGATCCTCGCGGTGGCCTTCATCCGGGCCGTCACGAGCTTGCTGATGAAAAGCGCGAAGGAGGCGTTGAAGGAGGACGCAAAGCCGGGAGCAGGCTCGGCCCCGCCACCAGAATCTGGCACGCGACTGCGCAAGTGCAAATCGTGCGGCACCTTCGCCCCAGAGACGCGAATGCTGCGCCACAGCACCCGCGACGCCGACATTTTTTTCTGTTCGAAGGAATGCGAGAAAAAAGAAGCCTAGCGCCCATTGCGCAAAAGCTTCGCCACTTGGGCGCTCAGCCCGTTCAGTTGCCGCATCTCTTCTTCCGCCTGCTGAACCGACGTTTGGATACGCGATAGCTCGCCCGCGCCGGGGTCCAGCCCCAACTGCTCAGCCCGGCCCTGAACCCGCAGCGATAACGTCCGGTACTGGTCGGTCACCTCACGATAACGTCGGTTGATGCTAGCCAGCAACAGTTCTCGTCGCCGGTGAAGGTCTTCTAACTCCTGGGCGGAGCGGAGCGCTTTCGCCGAACTGATCTCCGCCTTGCCCGCCGCTTCGCGTACTAGTTTCTCGCTCGTCTCCACGCGAACCAACCGTTCACTTTTCGTCTTGAGCTCGGCCTCCATCGCGGTCGCAACGCGTTTCGCCGCCGCCAACGCTTCGTTTCGTTCGCTTAGCTCCGCCGCTACTTTTTCCCGCTCTTCCTTCTCCTGCGCAGCGCCAGTCCGGGCCGCCTCCAACTCATTGCGAGCGGCTGAAAGTTCCTTTCGCACTCCCTCCAACGCCGCTCTCGTTTCTTCCATCACGCGAATGTAGTCAGTCGAAAGTGGCGGGTTGCCGTGCTTCTCGGTCCGCATGGCGGCTTTCCCGGCCGACGCCGGCTCGGCGGGTGATTCGGCCGGAGTGTCAACCGGCGAGGACTCCGTTGGCGCGTTCGCGCGAGCCCTCATCGCCTGCAATTGTTGGTCGGCCATTATCCGTTCCGCCCGCTCCCGAAGCAGCGCCCAGGAGAGCGCCACGACCGCGAGCAAAGCCGCCGTCAAAAGTCCGAACAACCACTTTTTTTGTTTCATCGCCGCACCGAAAAACGCTGTCGATAACTCATTTCACACTCTGGCGCCGTAAGACCAACGGTGGTGCTCCGCCCTTGTCCCGCTGGAAGCGATACCACGACGCTCCAATGCTCCCGCACCGCGGCGAAGACCGAGGCGACGCCCTCGGGAATCTCGGACAAGCTGCGACAGATGACCGCCGTCCCGCCGGTCGCCTCCGCCATTTGCTGCATTCCGCGCTGATAGGCTTCGTTGATCGGGTCGACGCGATAGTGCACGTGGATCAGCCAGATTGGCGTTTCCGTGCCAAGCAACGCGTCGGTAACCTTCTGAACTTTCTCCCGAATGAGTTGGTCCGGGAACCGGCGGCTCAAGTCCCGCGAATCGCTTGAATTGATGACCGGATTCGTGAAGTCCTCGCGGTAATTGTAGATGCTGCCATCGGTGCAATACACGACGGCGACCCGCGCCGTCGATTTCTCCAGCAGACGATCGCCCAGTTTGGCCGCGTCCTCCACCGTCTCGAGCAGCCCAGCCTTGCCGCCCCCTGGATAGGCCTGTATCGCGGCAATCACCGCGGCGTGATCCCCCGACGGGTCAAGCAGCACCCGAAGGCCATCTTGAGCCCGCAATACCGCCATCCAAGCATTGGCAGGCATCTGCCCCACCGCCGTCTCCAGCGCCGCGCGCGCAGCCTCCGGAAAGGCTGTATCGCCGGAAAAGTCCAGCACCAGCAACACGACCAAGTCGCTCGAAGGGCCCTTCACCCGTTCCACCTTTGCCGGTCTCCCTTCGATGGTGGCTTCGATGCCTGCCAACTCCCCTTTGGCCACCGACACCGGCACCCGCAAACGAGTCCGCGAATTCGTGCCCACCGGGGCTCCCAAAGCCATCAACATTTCGCGCCGGTTCAAAAGCTTAACCTCACACCAACTTGAATCACGCGACCGCCGCGTGAACCGATGATCCGCCCCGCGTTGGCGTTCGGTGCCGACGCCGGACCGATCACCGGGTCCGGGTCTGTCCAATTGGCCCCGTTGACGAAGTTGAAACCCGTGGCCTGCACTTCTAGCGCCCGCTCCGGATCCAGCACAATCCGCTTCGTCACCGACAAATCATGCACCTGGTTGCCCGGGTTCCGCAGCGTCGGATGCGTGCGCGGTCCATCCCCCAACGTGAAGTTTTCCGGGTTGCCAAAGGCCGCCGGATTAAACCAAAGCTCCGGCGATTGATTCTCCACATGCGGATCGATTCCAGGGACCGTGTTGACTCGGAGCGCATCCACCAGCCCCCCGGTGTTGTTAAACTGGGGGCGCAGCGCCAGCGGTTCTCCGCTCAGGAGAGTCGCCATGCCACTGATCGACCAGCCATCGACCAGGAAGCGTCGCCAATCGTCATAAGCCAACAGCGGCTTCTTCGATCCAAACGGCAGTTCGTAAGCATAGGAGAGCGATACCCGGTGAGGGACGTTATACGCCGTCAACGACCACTCGTTCTGCCGATTGTAGAAGTCCTGTACGCCGTAGGGGCCAGAATAGTCGTCTTCCTGCCTGGACGCCTCATAGGTTCCGGTCAACGCCAAACCGTTCGACGACCGCTTCTCGATGCGGACTGAGCCGGAGTTCCGCCGGTAGTTCCCTTCCGGCCAAGAGCTATAGATGTCGAAACGCTGGTACTGCGGATAGGGGCGAAGCAGCCGCCGAAATCCTTCGTTGTTCAGGTCGTCGCGGTAGCTCAGATTTTCGAGCGGAATCGCGTTGGGGTTCGCGGCGCTATTGGACACAAAAAGACGCTGGCCGCGGGAGTGCGCCAGCGTCACCGCGACGATTACTTGACCGGGAATTTCCCGTTCGTAGCTCAGGGAAGCCGACTGATAGAGCGGCTGGAGCGCGGTCGGCTCTACGAGGTCCGCCACGGTGTCGTTGGCAGCTTCAGGGCGCAGGTCCGGCAATGGCCGCGGCAGCGCTGGCAAGCCGTCCCGTAGCTGCACGGCGGGGGCAAGTTGCGTATTGGCCGATAGGTACGTCGGCGTTCCTATAAAGCCTTGGGTTCCCCATTGCGAAGTGTAAAGCGGCACCGCCTGATAGCTCACCGCATACGCGCCGCGCAACACACTTTTCGGATTCGCGGTGGGGTTCCAGGCAAAGCCCAGGCTGCCCCCTGGGCGAACCCGTACGGGCTGAGCGGCACCACCCGCCACCAACGCTCCCCGTCTACCGTTCGCCGGATTAATCGCGTCCAGCCGCACCGTCGATAGGCGGTTGAATTTCTCCACCCTCGGCGTCGAAACATCCATGTTCGCGCTCATCGATACGTTCAGCCGCTTCGTGATTTCATACTGATCGCGCAACGAGCAGCTCATCGTGCTCCGCCGCCAGTACGACGGCGCTGGAACCACACTCTCTTCCGCATACTCGGCGGCCCCGAGCAAATAGCTCGCAAACGCGGAGCCGGTGTTGTTGATGCCCGGCAGCGAAGTCAAGCCTGGGCCGAACCGATACGTCCCCGCTGGATACTGCGGCAGAAAGGCATTCACCTGGTACCGAGTGAAGCGGAACACACCCCGCAAGCTGTGCGAGCCTTGCCGAGTGGAAAACCCATTGGTGACCAAATAAGTATTGTGGACAGTCAACTGCACCGGATTCGCTCGCCCCATCGCCAGATAGTTACCGACGAACCGATAAGCGGGGAACACCTCTCCACTTCGACTGGCATCGCTCCGGTCGGTCGCCGCTTCTACCGTCAGCGTATTCACCGTGCGAGGGCTCAGCGTCAAGACGTGCTCGGCCGAACCTCGACGGGCGCTGAACGTGCGATCGTTCGGGCCTGAGTCCGCAATCGTCGGCATAATCCGCGATGCTCCGGCGAAGCCATTCGTGAACGAGAGCGAAGTGCTCAGTCGACTTTTCTCGTCCAGCGTATGGTCGAGTTTTACAATCATGCCGTCGGCTTTGTTTGTTTCCGGGGAGACGACGAAATAGTTGTTGCGAAAAAACGGCCCGGCATTTGTATTCGGAACCGGATACAGGGCGACCCCGCGCAGCGCCGCCGGGTCCAGCCGATTCGGGGGCACCATCCCGGCCGGAAAAGGCTGCCGAACGTACTCCAGGTTCGTCGTCGTCACCGGTTGGTCGGCGTTAAACTTTGGGTTCAGCCGCGTCGTCGCGGGATCGTAGATCGGCAGCGGTAGCCCGGCGTTGTCGAGCGTCGCCGAGAAATCGCCGCGCCGTTCCTGCTCAATGGCCACCGTCCGCAGCGAATTACGGCCAATCCGCTCGCGCACCCCTTCAAAAGAAACGGAAGCGAACGTGGTCTTTCCGATCACCGGCCCGGAAAGACTGAAGCCGAATTGGCCGCGTCGCAGCAGATTCTTCCCGCCTCCGCGCTGAGCGATTTCGTGCGGCACGGCATCGAACAGATCGTTGCGCAAGTTGTAGGACAGGCGGCCATGCCACGTCTGCCAAGGGTACGAGCGTTTCCCTTTCGTGCGCGGCGGCGAATCGGCCCGGAATCCCAAATCCCGGGTCGCCAGCTTGAACTCCTCAGCGGCCTTCTGTAACTCTCCCTGCGCCCACAGCGTGCAGGGCAACAGAAAAATCCATCCAGCCAAGGGAACAGACTTCTGCATAATAACAGTGTACTTCTCCTATGACTCTTTCGATCCCTCTAGGCCATCTGGCGCGGCAACTCAACTGCGTCCTCCACGGCGACGACGCCCTGGCTATCACCGGTGTTTGCGGCATGGAGCACGCCGTCGTCGGCCAGTTGACCTTTCTCGCCAACCCCAAGTACGCCCCTAAAGTCAAAGCGTCCCAAGCCTCGGCCATCCTCGCGTCGGTGCCGATTGCGGGCATCGCGACGCTCGTCAGCAAGAACCCCTATCACGACTTTGCCCGGGCGCTCGAACTTTTCTATCAACCTCCTCGCCCGGACCCCGGCATCCATCCGCTAGCTTGTATCCACCCCACCGCAACCATCGGCGACGGCACCTCGATCGGTCCGTTCGTAGCGGTCGGCGCCGACGTTTCCATTGGCCGCAACGCCGTCCTGCATCCCCACGTTTCGATCTACGAGGGTGCGATGATCGGCGACGACTTCCTCGCCCACTCCCACGTCACCGTCCGTGAGTTCTGTCGCATCGGCGACCGGGTGATTCTGCAAAACGGCGCTGTCATCGGTGGCGACGGCTTCGGGTTCGCCAAGACCGCCACGGGCACCCAATATAAGATCGTGCAAAGCGGAATCGTCGTGATTGAAGACGATGTCGAGATCCAGGCGCTGACCGCCATCGACCGCGCGACCGTCGGCGAGACGCGGATCAAGCGCGGTGCCAAGATTGACAACCTCGTTCAAATCGGCCACGCCAGCGTCGTCGGCGAAGACAACATCATCTGCTCCCAGGTCGGCCTCGCCGGCAGCACGATTCTGGGCAAGAGCGTTCTGCTAGCGGGGCAAGTCGGCGTCTCCGGGCATTTGACGATTCACGATAATGCCATCGCCTACGCTCAGAGCGGCATCGGCCACGATGTTCCCGCCGGCACGCTGGTCTCCGGCTCGCCCGCGTTCGACAACCGGACCTGGCTCCGTGCCGTCACCGCGTTCCCCAAGCTGCCGGAGCTTATCCGGACGATGAGAGAATTGGAAAAGCGTCTCGCCGCCCTCGAGAACAAAGCGCAAGGTGAAAATGAACCCGCCCTCTAAGCCCCCCCTCGCTTACCACGACGATGAATTTCTGGAATCTCCGGAAGCCCGCAGTATTCGGATCCTCTCGGAATATCTCGGCCCCCTTCGCCAGTTCCGGCGGGAAAAGGTGCGAGATACCATTGCCATGTTCGGGTCTGCGCGGATTAACGAGGAAGGGCCTCTCTCCCGCTACTATGCCGAATGCCGCGAACTCGCCAAGCGCCTTACCCAATGGAGCGATGGACTCCCTTCAACGACGCAACGCTTCGTCGTCGCCACCGGCGGCGGACCCGGCATCATGGAAGCCGCCAACCGCGGAGCCTTCGACGCGGGCGGCATCTCCGCTGGCCTCAACATAGCCCTGCCCTTTGAGCAAGCGCCGAACCCCTACATCACCCCCAGCCTCAGCATGGAATTCGGCTACTTCTTCATGCGCAAGTTTTGGTTCGCCTATCTCGCCAAGGCTCTCGTCGCCTTCCCCGGCGGCTTCGGGACAATGGATGAGCTCTTTGAAATCCTGACGCTCGTCCAAACCAAAAAACTGCACAAACCAATCGTCGTGCTCTTATACGGAACGAGCTTCTGGAAAGAAGTTTTCAACTTTGAAGCCCTCGCCAAACACGGCCTCATCTCGCCGGAAGACCTCCACATCTTCCAGTTCGCTGACGACGTCGATACGGCCTTCAACATCCTCCGTAATGGACTCACTCGCCTTTACCTAACGCCTGAAGAAGAGTTCGAATTGACCCCGGGCATTGCCCATACGCAAAACTCGTGAGCGAACCGTCCGCCTCCAAAAGCCCGCCGCAAATTCTGGCTGAACGCCCGCCCCATCCGGCCGCCATGCCCTTCGGCCTAATGGAGAAGATCGCCTTGGTGTCCGCCCTCGCTTGGACCGGGGTAACGTTCTACGCCCCGGATTCGTTTTTCCGCCCGGCGTTGCTGCTAGTGCTGCTGGTCACCGGGATCATCGTGGGTGCCCGCGCCACCCGCCGACTCGTCAAGTACTCGGTCTGGCGCCTGCGCAATCGCCTTCTGTTCAGCTACGTTTTCATCGCCGTCGTGCCGGTGTTGCTACTGTTCTCACTCGCTTGGATCGGCGCATTATTCCTCGCCGGGCAAACCGCGGCCTATCTCGTCGCCGCCGAGTTCAACCGGAACATTGAGGTCCTCAACGACTCTTCCGCCGCCGTCCTGCGGGGGGACTCCGCCGTCGCGCGCGAGCCGGCCACTCGGCTCATCGTCTTTCTGACCTCTCGCTTTCCCGGTGTCCATTACCTTTACACCCGACCGGGCGAGCCCGACGTTCGGTACCCGGCCGACTCCACGCTCACCGCTCCGCCCAAAGCCGTCACCAGCAAGTCGGGCGTGCTCGTCAAAGACGGCTTGCTCTATGGCTGGGCGCATCACCATAACGAAAAGGGCTCGGTGACGGTCATCACGCCGCTGACGAAACGGTTCCTCGCGGGCCTGGTCCGCAACCTGGGGGAGATCACTCTCCTCGACCTCACCTCGGACGAACCGGAAATGCCGAAGCGCATGCGGCTGCACGACGCCGGTGCCAACCCCGCCGAGCCAGCGTTGGACCTGCTCTCCACTCGCAGCGTCCCGGCCCCCACCAACTTCCTCGATCTCCAAGTCCTATGGGGCACCACTCTGCCGGTTCACGATTGGGACCACCCGGAGTTGGAACGGAGTGTCTTCCTTGGCGTGCATACCCGGATCGCACAGGTCTATCGCGTCATTTTCTCCCAGAAAACCGATTGGGACCAACCAGTACTCCTGTCTGTTTTCTACGCCATCGCCGTCCTCTTCCTCTTCTTCGAGTTCGTCGCCCTCGTCATCGGCATCTCCATCACGCGCACCATCACCGGTGCTGTTCATCACCTCTACGAAGCCACCCAGCGCGTACAAGCCGCCGACTTCTCAACCCGCATCCCGGTGAAGGGCACAGACCAGTTGGCCGACCTTTCGAACTCCTTCAACACGATGACGGGCAACCTCGAAAAACTGCTCATCGTCGCCAAAGACAACGAACGCCTGCAAGCCGATCTCGCCATCGCTCGCGAAGTTCAGGAGCAGCTTTATCCCCGCGCCGTCCCCCCCTCGGAGTCGCTCATCCTGACCGCCAAGCTCAACCCCGCCCGCGCCGTCTCCGGCGACTACTACGACTACCAGCGCATCCATCCCCATCGCATCGCCATCGCCCTCGGAGACGTTGCCGGCAAAGGCATCTCGGCGGCCTTGTTGATGGCCAACGTCCAATCGGCCCTGCGCGCGCAGATCCGCCACACCCAAGAGATCGGCCACGCCTGCTCCACCTCGCTCGTCGTCAGCCAGCTCAATAAACACCTTCACGCCCACACGACGCCCGAAAAATACGCGACGTTCTATTTCGGCGTCTACGACGAAAGCACCGGCATTTTGACCTCCACCAACGCCGGCCATCTGCAACCCCTGCTCTTCCGCCGCGGCGAAGTCCAACGGCTCGACGTCAATGGCATGGTCGTCGGCGCGTTCGCCCTGGCCACTTATGACGAATCGACGGTGCAACTCGAAAACGACGACCTCCTCGTTCTCTACACCGACGGCATCACCGAACCCGAGAACGAATACGAGGAAATGTTCGGCGAAGATCGCCTGATTGAAACCATTCAACGCGTTATCGACAAACCGAACGAAGCCATTATTGCCGAAGTATTCCAGGCCGTCGAACAGTGGATTCACGCTCCCGATTCGAACGACGACATGACCATTCTTCTCGTCCGCAGGGTGGCATGAAACATCCGCAATCCCACTGGGCTCGTTTCCAGCAACGCGTTCTCTGGATGGGCGTGACGATCGCCGGGGTGCTCGTCTTCGGCGCCGTTGGCTACATGATCTTCGCCGGCTACCCGGCGTTTGAAGCCTTCTACATGGCGTTGACTACCATCACCACCATCGGCTACGGGGAACTGCTGCCCATGTCAAAAGTGGCGCGAACGTGGAATATTATTTACATCATCGTCGGCGTTTCAACGTTGCTGGTTACCCTGGGGACATTAACCCAAAGCGTGGTCGAACTGGAGCTCAGTGGCTATTTCGAAAAGAGGCGCAATCAACGCATGATCGATAAATTTGAGAATCACTACATCATTTGCGGCTTCGGGCGAGTCGGGCGTTCCGCCGCTGAAGAACTCGACATCTCCGCCGCCTCGTTCTTGATTGTCGACCGCAACGAGGATGAGGTTGAAAAGGCAATGCGCCTCGGCTACGTCGCCGTTGCCGCCGACTGTACGCGCGACGAAGCCCTCCGCGATCTCGGCATCGACCGCGCCGCCGGCCTCATCGCCGCCCTCGCCACCGACGCCGACAATCTATACCTCGTCCTTACCGCTAAAACCCTCAACCCGAAACTCAAAATCGCCACCCGAGTCAGTGAAGACGACTCCGCCCCGAAGCTCAAACGCGCCGGTGCCGACGTCGTCTTCGCGCCCTATTCGATGACCGGCCATCGCCTCTCCCAAAGCCTGCTGCGCCCTCACGTCAACGACTTCATCGACTTCACCACCGGTAACACGATGGGCCTCGACGTCCGCATCGAACAGGTTGAAGTCAGCACCCGAAGCGAGTTCGTCTCGAAGTCCCTTCGCCAGGCCCCGCTGCTGCGGGAACTCGGCGTCATTGTGCTGGCGATCCGTCGCGCCAACGGTGAAATGATCTTCAACCCGCCCGCCGACTGTGAAATGAACGCCGGTGATTTCTTAATCGCCCTCGGACCGCCAGGGCAACTCCGCCGCCTTGAATCCATGCTGGGAAGTCGGCCTTCGTGAAGATCGTTACCGCTGCCGAGATGCGAGAGATCGACGCCCGGACAATCGCGGCGGGTATTCCGGATCTTATCCTGATGGAAAACGCGGCCCACCGCGTCGTCGAACTCCTCGAACGCGTCTTCCCTTCTCTGGCGACCCAGCGCATCGTCATCTTCGCAGGCAAAGGAAACAACGGCGGCGACGGCCTCGCCATCGCCCGCATCCTGTGGACCCGCTTCGCCCCGAGCGCCCTCGACGTCGTTATTCCCATCGGGATAAATGCCGCCCACCCCCAACTCGCCCTCCTCCGCGCCAGCGGCTTCACCGCGATACACAACGCCGTTCCCGCCCCTGCCCGCGCCGCCACCATCGTCATCGACGGCCTCCTCGGCACCGGCCTCTCCGGCCCCGCCCGCGAGCCGTACGCCGCGGCAATCGCCGAAATCAACTCGGGCTTTCCGCTTGCCAAAATCGTCGCCGTCGATCTGCCCTCCGGCATGAACGCCGACACGGGCGTCGCCGCCGGAGCCGTCGTCCGAGCGGACTACTCGGTCACCTTCACCGCTCCGAAACTCGCCCACTTGCTCGGCCAAGGCCTCGGCCAAATCACGGTGAGCCCCATCGGCACGCCCACTGCGATGCTCGACGAAATCCGCCTGTGCGAAAACGAACCTAGCCTCTGGCGGCACGTCTTCGCCCCGCGACCCGTCGAAGGCCACAAAGGCACTTTTGGCCACGTCCTCTGCATCGGCGGTGCCCAGGGCAAAACGGGCGCGATCGCGATGACCGGCCTCGCCGCCCTCCGCATGGGTGCCGGACTCGTAACCGTCGCCACCAGCGCCACAGCCCTGCCCTCTCCCGAATTGATGACCATCCCTCTGGCCGACGATTGGAACGCCCTCAGCTACGACAGCATCGCCATCGGCCCCGGCCTCGGACCTGATTCCCGCGTCCCCGCCTTCGTTGCCCAGTGCCCCGTCCCCATGGTCGTCGATGCCGACGGCCTCAACGCGCTTGCCGACGCCATGCCGAAGGCCTTCGCCGGGGCCCGCGTCTTCACCCCCCACCCCGGCGAAATGGCCCGCCTCCTCGGCAGCCCCGTCGCTGACCGCCTCGCCGACGCCCAACAGTTCGCCGCTACCCACGGCGTCATCGTCGTTCTGAAGGGCCACCGCACGGTCATCGCCCACCCCGACGGCCGTACCGCCCTCAACCCGACCGGCTCCCCCGCCATGGCCACCGCCGGTTCCGGAGACATCCTCACCGGCCTCCTCGCCGCCCTTCTCGCCCGCACCGATGCCTGGACCGCCGCCCTCGCCGCCGTCTATCTCCACGGCCTCTGCGGCGAACTCGCCGCCGCGGAACTCACCGAATCCTGCGTCATCGCGACCGACCTGCTCCGCTATCTCCCGGAGGCCATCCGCCGCAGTGCCTGACTACGCCTGGTCTCCCGCCAACCTCGAAGCAACCATCGCAGTCGCCCGTGAGCTCGCCGCCCTGCTCCCCTCCCGCGGCGTCGTCCAACTGACGGGCAACCTCGGTGCCGGCAAAACCACCTTGGTCGCCGCCCTCGTCGAAGCGCTCGGCGTAGCCCCCTCGGCCGAAGTCTCCAGCCCCACGTTCACCCTGATCCACGAATACGGCGAACCCGTCCGCATCTATCACATCGATCTCTACCGCCTCGACGAGCCCCAGCAGTTCTACACCCTCGGCCTCGAAGATATCTTCGAAGCCAATGCCCTGGTTTTGATCGAATGGGGCGAAAAATTCGCCGGCTTTCTGCCCTCGGATCGCATCATCATCACGATGACCCACGGCGAGGGCGACCACCGCGAAATCACCGCTACAGGAGTTCGTCTTTCGAGCCGTACAGAGCCGTAATCACGTCCTTGTACTTCTCCAAAACCTTTTTCGTCCGCACTTTCATCGTCGGCGTCAACTCCCCGCCGTCAATCGAAAAATCCTGCGGCAAAATCCGAAATTTCTTAATCGCCTCGTAGCCGGCTAGCTGCTTGTTCGCCCGCTCCACGGCCTTCTTGACCTCCTTAATCACGGTTGGCGCTTCCGCCAGTTCGGCCATCGATTTCCCCTTCATCCCTTCAATCAATTCGGCCGCCGTCGGGTTCAGCGTAAACAACGCCGTCACATAAGGCTGCTGCTCCCCAGCCAGCACCATTTGGCTGATCAGCGGCTCGGTCTTGAACAACGCCTCCAACCGCGAAGGATAAATCTTCTTCCCGTTCGAAGAAACAATCATCTCCTTCTTCCGGCCCACAATCGAAACGAACCCATCGTCAGAAATACTGCCCAAGTCGCCCGTATGCAGCCAGCCATCGCGGAACACCTCCGCCGTTGCCACCGGATCTTTGAAGTACCCCGTCGCGTTCGTCGGCGAGAAAATCAGCAGTTCGCCATCATCGGCAATCTTCATCTTCACGCCTTCCAGCGGCTTGCCAATCGTCCCCAGCCGCGGCTTGTCCGTCGGGTTCAGGCAGTTGATGCCCCCTTCGGTCAGGCCAAAGCCTTCGACCAACGGCATCCCGATGATTTCGTAAAACTGCCCCAGGTCCTTACTCAGCGGCGCAGCCCCCGATATGGGAAATTTCAATTCGCCGCCAAACCGCTCCCGGATCTTTGCAAACACCAGCTTGTCAAACAGCATCAGCGGCAGCGACAAGCGAAGCGGTATCGACTCGCCGCGCTGCCGATACTGCGCCGCCTCCGACCCCATGCCCAACGCCGTATACGCCAGCCTT
>JANODS010000444.1:0-2653 GCA_031412835.1 Acidobacteriota bacterium
CGGCGAGGGCGGCGGGGGTGACGGTATGCGCGGTAAGCTATGGCTACGGCAACCGCGCAGAGATGGAGCCGGATTTCTGGATTGACGACCTATGCGAGTTATTGGGCTAGTTTTAACGCTGGCGGGCGGGATGATGGCCGCTCCGGACTTGATTTTGCACCACGGGCGGATCGTGACCGCCGACGCGAAGTTCAGCGTCGTCGAGGCGATGGCCGTCGAGAAAGGACGGGTCGTGGCAACCGGCACCAGCGCGGCGATGCTGGCGCGGAAAGGGCCCTCTACGAAGCTGGTGGACCTGGCAGGAAAAATGGTGCTGCCGGGGCTGATCGACGCGCACGTCCACGCTCTGGGCGCGGGGCTGAGCGAGTTTAGCGAGAAGCTGCCGCCGCTGAATAGCATCGGGGAGATCCAGGCGTTCATCCGGGAGAAGGCCAAGTCGACGCCGAAGGGCGAATGGATCGTCGTGCCTCGGACGCTGCCGCCGCGGCTGGCCGAACAACGGTTCCCGACGAAGCAGGACCTGGACGTGACGACGGAGCATCCGGTGGCGTTCGACGGCTCCTACGTTTGGGGGGCGAATACGATGGCGCTGCAGAAGAGCGGGATCACGGCGGCGACGCCGAACCCGCCGGGCGGCGAGGTCGTTAAGGGTGCGGACGGGCAGCCGAACGGGATTCTACGGAACGCTGCCGGGCTCTTGAAGGGTGTGCCGCAGGGGGCGAGTTACACCGAAGCCCAGAAGCTGGCGGCGCTGGAGACGATGCTGAAGCTCTATGCCGCGGCGGGCTTAACGGCGGTGGGGGATCGGGCGGCGGTGCTGGAGGACTACGACCTGTACGCGAAGTTGAAGGCGCAGGGGAAGCTGCCGGTGCGAGCGGTGATCACCTGGCGGATCAACGCGATGCGGCCTGCCGAGGAGGTGGTCGCCGAGATCGAGAAGAACCCTTGGAAGACGGGGCAGGGGGATGAGTGGCTGAAGTTCGGGTCGTTCAAGGTGACGCTGGACGGGGGGCAGAGCGTGGGGACGGCGTACCAGCGGATGCCTTACGGGGCGTACGGGCGGCAGCTTTATGGGCAGACGAATCCGGATGCGCGGGGGACGTTGTTTGTGGACGGGCCGAAGCTGACGCGGATCATGCGGGCGGCGCGGAATAAGGGTTGGCAGTTGACGAGCCACGCGCAGGGCGGGGCGGCGATTGACGTGCTGCTGGACACGTTCGCGGCGCTGGACAAGGAGCGGCCGATAGGGCCGAGCCGGTCGCACGTGATGCATGGGAGCTTCATGAGCGAGGAGGCGGTGGGGCGGATGAAGAAGATGGGGATTCTGGCGGACGTGCAGGCGGGGTGGCTCCATTTTGACGTGCCGGCGCTGGAACAGGTGTTTGGGTACCGGAATATGCGGTACTTCTTCCCGCTGCAGACCTACCTGAAGAGCGGGATCGTGATTGCGGGGGGGAGCGACCACATGATTGGCCACGACAAGAACCGGGCGGTGAACCCGTTCAACCCGTTTTTCAATATGTGGATGGCGATTACGCGGCTGACCAGGGCGGGGAAGGAGATCTATCCGGAGGAGAAGATCAGCCGGGAGCAGGCGCTGCGGATGTACACGAACGGGCCGGCGTACCTGCATTTTGCGGAGGGTGAGCAAGGGTCGATCGAGGCGGGGAAATGGGCTGATTTCGTGGTGATTGACCGGGACTATTTGACGTGTCCGGAGGCGGAGATCCGGAGGATTGAGCCGCTGATGACCGTGGTGGGCGGCAAGACGGTGTACGAGCGGTAACTGGCGGCGGGGCTCGATGCCCCGCTTTCCCGCCGCCGGGTGCGGATGGGGGATCGGGTTACCTCGGGGGCGGGGAGAAACACCTCGCTGACGGACGGTGCTCAGTAGCGGGTTGCTGGCGTCAACGACGGCCGGGTTCGGGGTAGAAGTCCGGCTTCTTGTCATTGAAGGCGAGCCAGACGGCGAGGGCCAGGGCGAAGACGAGGTCGTCGTGCTCGGGCTGTTGGCCGTCAGAGCGGAAGGCGATGAGCTCGCGCTCCAGTTCGGCGAGGCCGGGCGTCGCGCTGGGCAGGCTGACCCGGTCGGTTCCGAAGGCGGTCCGCAACCGAGTGAGGAGGTCTGGCCGAGGGAGCCCTTTGTAGTTTCCGGCCAGGATGGTGGTCTGGTGCCCGCTCGTGATCGCGACCGGAGTCAGCGGGTACTGATTGAGGGCTCGATCCCGGCGGAGGACCTCAATCAGGGTGCTTTCCCCCGTGGCATCGATGATGAAGTTGACCCGCTTGTATGGACCGGGCAGGGAAGCGATGAGTGCCCGGAGACGGCTGGGTAAGTCCAGGTGATCCGAGCCAAGTGGCAACGATTCGGCGGATCGCAGGAGTAAGTGAGCCTCGGTTTTGTAACCATAAGTTACCGGATCGCGCTGGGCGGATTTCGACAGGGTGAACTCCAGGGCGACGATGGCCGTATGGTCCTGCCGTTTGCCGACGTCGATGCCGATGAATAGCTCATTGAAGCCGAAGCAAGGCATGGGCAAGGGCTCGTACGGCTGCCGCGCCCGCGCTATGACGGCGCGGTCTAGAAACTGGACGGCGGCTGAGACGAAGGCGCATTCGTACTCCTGGGCGAAGAGGTTTTCGCCGTGGAGCG
>JANODS010000445.1:0-2394 GCA_031412835.1 Acidobacteriota bacterium
TCGCCGACATCGGCGAAGAACTGCATAGCCAGTACATGATCAGCTATTCGCCCAACAATACCGACGATGGCGGCTTTCACGAAATTACCGTCGAAGTCCTTCGCACCGGCATGAAGGTCCGCACCCGGCCCGGCTACTGGATGGCTACGATTCCGAAGTAGCCAGCACCCAGGCAATCAGCGTCTCCCCCGCCTCCAAGTCGCCTTGGTCCACCGCCGCCACCGGAACCTTCACCCGGCTGGCTTCAATCTCCGCCGCTGTCGCCCCCTGGAAACAGTAGTGGCAAATCGTCTGCGCCTCCTCGCCGATCTGGATCAAATGACCGTATAGCCGACAAGCCACCGGCCGATGCTCGTACAACCGGCAAGCCCCCGTCGTCGGATCCACCACCGCGCAGGCATGGCCCTTGTGTCGAGTCAAAAACCACTCCTGCCACTCTTCATTTGCCCGAAACACCCCGGCATCGCCCGGAAAATCCGCCCCAATCTTCGTCCACAACTCCCGCGCCCGATCCACGATATCCGCCCGCACCTCCTCCTCCGCCGCCGCTAACCCCCGCCGCAGCCGTTCCGCATCCTGCATCGTAATCGGAAACAGCACCGAGCAGCATTCGCTACACCCCGCCCGGCAGGCAATCCACTTCCCCGCCCGTGCGTGCGACGCCGCGACGGCCGCCCTCACCGTCTCTAAAATCACGAAATCCGTCTTCTCGTCGAATGGCATCCGCTCTACTCAGTATCATCGGAAGATGTATCTCGGTCGAGTCCAGCCCACTCCGCTTGAAGGCGTCACCATCAACGACGGCCCTCTCATCTGGTGCAAGCTCGAATTCTTAAACCCCAGCGGCTCCACCAAAGACCGCATCGCCCGCTTCATTCTCGAAAAAGCCTTCCGCGAAAAACGCGTCAAACCCGGCACCCTCGTCGTCGAAGCCTCCAGCGGTTCCACCTCCATTGCCATGGCCCTCGTCAGCGCCCAACTCGGCCTCCGCTTTACCGCCGTCATGCCCGAAGGCGTCAGCGCCGAACGCACCATGATGATCCGCGGCTACGGCGGCAACATCGTACTCACTCCTAAAGCCGACGGCATCCGCGGCGCCCTCGCCGAAGTCGAGCGCCTCGGTCAGGGCGACAACACGTTCCTTCCCCGCCAATTCGAAAACCTCGACAACGCCCTCGCCCACCGCATGGGCACCGCCCGCGAAGTCATCGACCAAGTCCCCGGCGGCAACGTCGCCGCCGTCGTCAGCGGCGTCGGCACCGGCGGCACTCTCGTCGGCCTCTACGACGGCATGCGCGATGCCGGCTGCACCGTCATTCCCGTCCTCGCCAAACCCGTCACCCGCGAGGCGGTCGGCGATCTCGAATGCTGCAGCTTCAGCGCCCGCATCCCCGGAGTCATCGATGACATCTCCAAGATCTTCAGCCCCGAACGAGTCCCCGGCCTGGAGATCATCGAAATCCAGGACCACGCCGCCATCCACATGACCCGCGAACTCATCCGCCGAGGCTTCCCCGTCGGCCCCAGCTCCGGCCTGAACTTCTGCGCCGCCGAAGAGATCGCCCGCCGCCTCGGCGGACCCGTCGTCACCGTCTTCCCGGACCGCATGGAGCGCTACTTCACCACCGAACTCTTCGCGCCCTACCGCTAAACTACACCGCCGACGCGATCACTTCAATCTCAATCCGCGCCCCCGCCGACAGTCGCCGAACCTCCACCCCGGTTTTAGCCGGAGCATGCGGAAAGAAAGCCCCATAGACTTCGTTCAAAGCCCCCAACTCATCCACGTCGGTCATGTAGACCGTCGTCTTAGCCACCTGCCCCAAGCTGCTCCCTGCCGCCTCCAATATCGTCTTGACGTTTTCAATCGCCTGACGATATTCGGCCACTTGACCTCCGGCTGCCAGCGCCCCTGTCTCCGGATCCACCCCCAACTGCCCCGAAACAAATAGCAAGTCCCCCAGCCGCACCGCTTGGCTATATGTATGGTTTCCCGGCGGAATTGCCGCCACTGTAATCGAAATTGGTCGCATGCCTCTCAGCCTAGAACAGTTTGGCACCTTTGGCCATTGGCGTGCTCTTACAAGCCTAGGCAGGCTGACCTGGCGGTGGCGATTTTTGTTGCTTCTGGAATACCCTCGGTTAGGCCAAAGTAGAGCAGCGTCAGGCGTGGCACAGGACAGCTTGGCTCACTTCGAAATGGAGTGAGCACTAGGATAGCCAACAGTAGTCGGCCCTCGCTTTCCCCCGCCTAGCTCACCAAGTTCATCCCCCCGATTAACGGGCGCTCGAAAAGGATCGATACATGAGTAAGTCTGTGAAGAAAACCGGCGGCGTAGTTCCTAAAGGATTAGCGAAGTGCCCCACCGGCATTAAGGGCTTTGACCAAATTAC
>JANODS010000446.1:0-6153 GCA_031412835.1 Acidobacteriota bacterium
AACAGGCCCGTGTGGTCGTGGTTTTGCAGGTGGGCGGAGTGAACGAGTCGATCTCGGTGGAGGCGGATGCGGCGGTGGTGGAGGCGACGAGTTCGTCGGTGGGGAAGGTGGTGGACAATAAACGGATTCTCGAACTGCCGTTGAATACGCGCAACGTTTATGGGCTGGTGAATTTGACGCCGGGCGTGACGGGGGGGATTGGCAATGCGCATAACCAAGTGAGCTATAGCGTGAACGGGGCGCGGGGCGGAACTTTTGACGTGCTGGTAGACGGTTCGAGCGCGGCGTTTCCGACTGTGAACGGGTTTGCGGGATTGTCCGTTTTTCCGTCCGTCGATGCGGTGGCGGAGTTTAAGATGCAGGCGCAGAACTTCAGCGCCGAGTTTGGCCGTAGTATCACGAGTGTTCTGAATCTGGTTTACAAGTCCGGAACGAATCAGTTCCATGGCAGCGCGTATGAGTTCCTGCGGAACTCGGTGCTCGACTCGAACAACTTTTTTGCGAACTCCCGGGGGGCGGCTCTGGGTAGTTTCAAGCGGAACCAGTTCGGCGGGATGGCGAGTGGGCCGGTCATCAAGAACAAGATGTTTTTTATGGGTTCGTTCGAAGCGCTGCGCGAACGGAGTTTCGCCGAGCGGTTGACGACGGTGCCGACGGACCGGGAACGGGCGGGCGATTTCACGAACACGAGGGCGAGCGCTACGCAGGTGATCAACATTTTCGATCCTGCGACGACGCGGCCGAACCCGAACGGCGCGGGGTCAATTCGCGACCTTTTTCCCGGCAACGTGATTCCAGCCAACCGGTTCGACCCCGTGGCGCGAAATGCGATGGGGTACTACCCGCGAGCCAATCAGGTCGGAGACCCGGGCACGTTTCGCAATAATTTCTACAACAACGGCGCGGCCAAGATCGATACGAACAACTTCGATATCCGGGTGGACCACAACCTGACCGATCAGCAGCGTCTGTTTGGGCGTTTTTCGACGCGGCGTTCGTTCAACGGGCCTCCGCAACTGTTTCCGGGAGAGTTGGGAATCGCCGAAGGCCGCGTGAACAACAACGACTTCGGGCGGAACGCGGTGGTGGATTACACGAACACGATGAACCCGACGACTCTGTTGAACTTGCGGCTTTCGTTTGCGCGGAACCGGTTCCTTTTCGACAATCAGGGGCTGGGCTTTGTGCCATCGAGTTTGGGGCTGCCGAAGGCGCTGGATACGGCGGTGGACCGGCTTATGTTTCCGCGGTTTGACGTGGCGGGCCAGAGCGCTTTGGGCGGCAGCGACCATCGGCAGAGCGGATTCAATAATTATGGTTTGGCGGGAAGCCTGAGCAAGTTGGTGGGCAAGCATTCGTTGAAGTTTGGTTATGAGGGGCGGATGCTGAGGATCAACGTTTGGGAGGCGCGGGCGGCGGGTACTTTTGGCTTCACGACGTTGATGACCCAGGGGCCGAACCCGACGGCGGCGAGCGCTACGGCGGGCAGCGGATTGGCTTCGTTTCTGCTGGGCACGGGCACGAGCGGGAATTTCTATCAAAACTGGAAGAACGTAGCTTCGCAGAGTTTCTACCAGGCGTTCTACATCCAGGACGATTGGCGGATCACGCGGAAGCTGACGTTGAACCTTGGCATTCGGTACGATTTCGATACGCCACGGACAGAACGTTATGACCGGATGAGCTGGTTTGATCCTTCGCTGCCGTCGCCCCTGGCAAAGACGGTTTCGGCATTTCCGAATTTGACGGGCGGGTTGCGTTTTGTGGGTGCCGGGGGCAACGACCGGACGCAGTTCAATGGCGATTGGAATAACATTGCTCCCCGGCTAGGCTTCGCTTATCAAGTGGATAGCAAGACGGCGATTCGCGGGGCATTTGCACAGTTGTTTGGTCCGAGCACGTTGTCGGCGCAGGGGACGGTTGGTCCGCAGGGCTTCCGGGTGGAAACGCCATGGGTAGCGACGCTGGATGGGATCACGCCGCTGAACCGGTTGCAGAACCCGTTCCCCGCTGGCTTTCAGCCGGTGCCGGGTTCATCGCAGGGCGCTTTGACGGCGATTGGGAGCAATTTGGATGCTCCGCTGAGCAATACGAATACGCCCTATACGCTGCAATACAACTTGACGGTGCAGCGGGAGTTGCCGGGCGCGGTGCTGTTGGAGGTGGCGTTTGTCGGCAACCGGGGGCGGCAGTTGTCGCGCGGCGGCGAGGGCGGCTTTTCGCTGAACCAGGTGGATCCGCGATTCCTGACGCTGGGGAACCAGTTGAACCAGTTAGTGGACAATCCGTTCTTCGGTCAGGGCGGCGGCGTGTTGGCGAATCGGCAGGTATCGCGAGCGCAACTGCTGCGTCCGTTTCCGCAGTTTGGGGCGATCTATCCGCTGTTCTCGCAGGGGGCTACTTCGGACTACACGTCGTTGCAAACGACCTTTAGCAAGCGTTTTAAGCAAGGAATGGTATTTGAAGGCAGCTACGTTTGGGCCAAGGCGATGGACGACGGAACGAGCCACCAGGACAGCACGAACTACAAGGCGAGCCGGTCGGTCTCGAGCGTGGATGTGCCGCATCGGCTGATCTTCAGCGGGGTTTATGAGCTGCCGGTGGGTCGCGGTAGGCAGCTTGGCGGCGGGATGTCGCGGTGGGTGGACGCGTTGGTTGGTGGGTGGCAATTGAATGGAATTGTGAACATTCAGTCGGGTTCGGCGTTGGGCATTAGCGCCAACAACACGGCCGGATTGTTTACCGAGGCGATCCGCGCGAACAACAACGGGACGAGTGCGACGTTGAACGTGGATGCGCATCAACGGCTGGATCGGTGGTTCGATACGAGCGTGTTCAGCCAACCCGCTCCGTTCACGTTGGGGAACATGAGTCCGCTGGTAAGCAATCTTCGGAACCATCACATCAACAACGTCGATATGTCGGTGTTCAAGCAGTTTCAGATTCTCGAGAAGCTGAAACTACAGTTCCGTGCTGAGGCGTTCAACGCGATGAACCGGGTCCGTTTTGGCGGCCCGAATACGAGCGTGACGGGCGGGGCGAACTTCGGTCGGGTGACCAGCCAGTCCAACGACCCGCGGCAGATGCAGTTCGGGCTGAAGCTTATTTGGTAAAGACGATCCCGACGCTGGCCTGCCCATTATGTTGCAGGCCAGCGACCGGGGTGTTGAAGCGCGGAGAGGCGGTCATGAAGTTGCGGACCTCGCCGCGGACGGACACATACTTGTGGATCCGGACGTCGACGCCGCCCCCGATGTTGCCGCCATAGGTGTGTTGGCGGTCGCGGAACGGGTTGGGGTTTCCGTTCTGGAGGAGTTCGCTGGCGTGGTACTGCGCGTAGCCGAAGCCACCGGCAACATAGGGGGAGACGCGGGAGGCGGGGCGCATTTTCAAGCGCAGGCCGGGCATGAGATAGAGAGAGGCGAAGTCGCGGACGGCGGTGGGGGTTCTGCTTTCCACGTTGCGAAGGGGGGAGGCGAGCAGATGAACTTCGCCGAGAAGGGCGAGGTTAGGGTTCTGCCAGACGCGCTGTCCGTAGTTGGCGTTCAGCGTCAGGCCGGGGCGGAGGTCCAACAGATTGCGTTGCTGGGGGAACACGGTGCCCAGCGTCAGGCCGACCTCCTTGGATTGCCCGAACATGCTGGCGACCGTCAGGGCGAGCAGAAAAATCTTTGTCATGCCGAAGGGTTCGGCACAGGGGCGCAAGAAGTTACGCGGCTATTCCCAGGGGCGCTTGGCAACGACTTGATCACGGTCCTTGACGCGATCATAGACGTGGCCGCTGCAGGTGCTGCCGAGGGAGGTGTTGTAGAGGCTGGTGGCCCCGAGAGCCTCGGTGAGATCTTCCTGAAAAGCATGGACGGCTTTGAGGTGTTCGGCGAGGGCCGGGTGTTGGTGGCCGTCAGGGGTGAGGAAGAACATCTGGTAGCCGCCGTGCATGAGGCGGGCGACTTGCTTGCCGCTGAGAATGCCATGTTCGGTGATTTCGGCTTGGCCGTCGGAAATTTCTTTGACGATCGCGGCGCAGCCTTTCCGGGTGATGAGATGCCCGCCGGAGACGCTTTCAGCGGCGAAGCCCTGGACTTTGGCAGCGGCGAGGCGATCGGCAAAGGTGATGACTTTTTTCGTGGCGAGCTTGAAGAACATGTCTCTCCATTATAATCGGCGGGTGCGCTACATTCTCTCCCTCGACGAAGGAACTACGACGGCCCGCGCGGCTCTTTACGACCGGGAGGGGAAACGGCTAGCGATGGCCGCGGTGCCGACGCCTTGCCGGTACCCCCAATCGGGCTGGGTGGAGCAGGACGCGAGCCAGATTTGGACCGCGCAGTTGGACTCCGTGCGGCGGACGATGGCCGAGATTGGGGCGCAGCCGCTGGAGATCGCGGCGATTGGAATTACGAATCAGCGGGAGACAACGGTGGTTTGGGATCGGCATACCGGGGTGCCAGTGGCCCCGGCGATCGTGTGGCAGTGCCGCCGGACGGCAGAGCGGTGCAGAGCGCTGGCGGCTTCAGCGGACGGGGCATGGGTGGCGTCAAAGACGGGCTTGGTCATTGATGCGTACTTTTCGGGCAGCAAAGTGGAGTGGATTTTGGACCACACGCCGGGCGCGCGGGAGCGGGCAGAGGCGGGAGATCTGCTGTTTGGCAATATCGACTCGTGGTTGATCTGGAACCTCTCGGATCGCAAGGCGCATGTGACCGATCCGACGAATGCCTCGCGGACGATGTTGATGGATTTGGCGAGTGGCGAATGGGACGATGCGTTGCTGAAGGTGTTTCGGATTCCACGGAGCATGATGCCGCGGATTGTGCCATCGAGCGGGGTTTGCGGGATGGCGGCGGCGACGGTGCTGGGGGCGGAGATTCCGATTGCTGGAATCGCGGGCGATCAGCAGGCGGCGTTGGCGGGGCAGGCTTGCTTTCGCAAGGGGCTATCGAAGAACACGTACGGAACGGGTTGTTTTGCGTTGTTGCACACGGGGACGGAGATGCCGGTTTCGAAAAACCGGTTGCTGGCGACGCGGGCGGCGGGGCTCGACGCGACGGCACAGTTCGCGGTGGAAGGCTCGATTTTTATCGCGGGGGCGGCGGTGCAATGGTTACGGGACAAGGTGGGTTTGATTGAGTCGGCGCCGGATACGGAGCAGATTGCGATGGCGGTGCCGAACACGGGGGGCGTGTATTTGGTGCCAGCGTTTGTGGGGCTGGGCGCGCCGCATTGGGACGCCTCGGCGCGGGCGAGTTTGACGGGGATGACGCTGGCGACGGGCCGGAATGAGATCGTCCGGGCGACGCTCGAGAGCATGGCTTACCAGACGCGGGAACTGGTGACGGCGATGGAGGCCGACAGCGGGGCACCGTTGACGGAGCTGCGAGTGGACGGCGGGGCGGCGCAGAACAACTTTCTGATGCAGTTTCAGGCGGACATTTTGGGGCGACCGGTGGTGCGGCCGAAGGACAGCGAGACGACGGCGCTGGGGGCGGCGTATTTGGCGGGACTGGCGGTGGGATTCTGGCAGTCGTTGGCCGAGGTGGAGGCGTTTTGGCAGGCGGACCGGAGCTTCGAGCCGGTGATGTCGGCGTCGGAACGGGAGGAGCTTTGGGCGGGTTGGCAGGCGGCGGTGGCGCGGACGCGGTTTCAATGAGTTGTTAATTATTAGTCCGGTAACGTGCATGGCGGCATCTTTTCGGATATTGTCCTGTTAGAGACTTTCGATCCATGAAAAAGACAATTTTAGTTTTTGCCTTGTTTGCGGCTTCCGCCCTGGCTCAGCGTTTGGAGACGGCGACATTCCTCGCGGCGCTTTCGCCGGCGAATGAAGTGCCCGCGATTGTTGGCTACGACGCGCGGGGAACCGCGTTGCTGTACGCGCACGTGCAGAGAGATGCGCAGGACCAGATCGTATCCGGGTCGGTGGATTTCGTCGTCCTGTATACGTTCCCGGGAGAGGCGACGATCACGGGTTTGCACATCCACTCGGGGCCAGCGGGCGTGAACGCGCCGGTTACGATCAACACGGGCATTGGAGCGGGTGCGGCGTCGGTTGAGGTTGCCGCGCCGTTCCGTGGTCAGGTTGTACGGCAGGCTCAGGTATTGCCGGGCGACATGGCGGGCCTAGCCTCGCTGCGGGGTCTGTTTACGAACCCG
>JANODS010000447.1:0-6850 GCA_031412835.1 Acidobacteriota bacterium
CATGGCCCGCGCCCTCGATGCCCTCGCCATGGTCGGAGCCGAAGTCCTTACCTTTTCAAGCTCCAGCTACCGCCAAAGTTTTTGCTTCCTCATCCGCCAGGATGAGCTGCCGCTCGTCCTCCAAGCTCTCCGCGAAACCCTCGCCCTCGAGATCGAGCACGGCTACCTGCGGCCCATCGAAGTCGATGACAACGTCGGCCTCATCGCCGTCGTCGGCGAAGGCATGCGCGGCAGCGCCGGCCTCGCTGGCCGCATCTTCACCGCCGTCAGCCGCGAGCAGGTCAATATCATCGCCATCGCCCAAGGGTCCAGCGAACTCACCATCAACCTCGTCGTCCCCCGCCATGGCATCGAGAAGGCCGTCAAGGCCATCCACGCCGAATGCCGCATGGGCGATTAGTGCGGAATGCGGGGATGCGTCTCGCTCCCCAGCCGGATCGAGCGCGTGACCAACTCCGAAGGCGGCAACGCCAACGCCCGCGGCCGGAGCATCACGATCGTCTCGGACTCGTCCAGTTCCACCGCGTTGCGCCGAAACAAGGCCCCAATAATCGGGATCTGGCTTAGCCCCGCCGGACCAGCCTTCGTCAGCGTCTGGCTGGAACTGCCGACCCCGGCCATCATCGCCCACTCTCCGTTGGCCAGGCGCACCGTCGAGTTGAACTTCCGGTTGGCCAAGACCGGAATCCCGTTGATCTGCGCGCCGGTCAGCACCTTGAACTCGGCCTCAATCTCCACCGTCATCTCGTCGATGGAATGGGTATACGGCGTCGCTTTCAAGGTCAGCCCCAAGTTCTCAAACTGAAACGTCGGCGGCGGCCGATAGGCGGTGCTCCCGTCGGTCGGTTCCCCGCCAAAGAAGCCCGCCGTCAAAATCGGATACCGCTCTCCCACCGCAAACTGCGCCGGCATCCCGTGCATCGTCCGGATCTCCGCCCGCTGCACCCGACTCCCCATCGTATTCAAAAGACTCGCCAGAAGCTGAGCGTCCCCCAGAGTAATACCGAGCTGCGGAGTACCAATACGAGCCGACGAGAGCGGCAGCGCCGGGATCCGAATATCCGTCCCCGTCACCGGGTTGCGCGCCAGCGCAAACAGCTCCGTCGAGGTCGGCAACCGTAGCCCCGCCGCCAGCGTCCGGTTCCTCCGCAGCTCATAAACCTCAATCTCGATCGCGACCGCCGGGCGGGCCCCCAGCATCTGCTCGAACATCTGCTGCGCCGGGCGAACCTTCGAGATCTTGTCCCGGATCAGCACGAGCCGCCGCCCATTGTCGATCGAGAACTTCTGCAGCTCCATCGTCTGCTGTACCGCCCGCCCCAACTCCTGCAACTCCTGCACCGACGCGGGCTCGGGCAGCGACAACACCACCGCCACCGTCGGTTCAAGCTCCTGACGCTTCTGCGCCGTGTCCTTGGCCACCAGCATCCGCTTCGGCTGCAAAGAAACGAAGAAGGCTCCCGTGCCTGCTCCCAAGGCTTCCAGGGCCTCGCCCCCCGTTGCGCCCGCTATGTCAAAACGGATCGCCGCCGCGCCGGTCGGGTAGTCGTTGTCGAACTGGACCTCGATCCCCAGCTCCTTTGCCGCCTTCTCGATCACCTCGCGAGGCTCGCCGCGCAGGCGAAAGGAATACGGCCCCGGACCCAACGCCAACTCCGGCGGAGGCCGAAACGATTCCGCCTCCCGCAGATCCTTGTCCAGGATCAAGCTGTTCGCCACCGGCACGGTTGCCGCCTCCTGGATCGCCGCCGGTGCCAGGCTTTGCCGCAGCGCCTTCTCCGTCAGGCTCCGGCTACGCGCCGCGTAGTTGGCGTTTCGAGGGTCCTTCGCGCTCGCTTGGTTGTAAAGGAGGATCGCCTCGGCCACATGCCCCGCCTTCTCCGCCTTAGCCGCCCGCCGCCCGAAGCTCCGCGCGGACTCCTCGGCGGCAAACGCCCCGAGCCCCAAGCTCAACGCTACTACTACTAGAAGACGCGGGACTGCCAAGTAGGACCAGACGTCGACCAGACCCGAAACGTGCACTAAAGTTTCGCTCCCCAGTGGCCGATAGAGGTCTTAGATGTCGTTGCAACCGCTCTCCACTGGTGCCGCGTTGCCCACGGGCTTCGCACCTCCAACTCCGACGAACTTCGCCGCGCTCGGCATTCGCGAGAACCTGGTCCTCGACCTCGTGCTCCGCAGGCTGATGCTCGAAGGCACCACCAGCCTCGCTTCCATGGCCCAGAAGCTGCGGGTCTCCATCCCAATCATTGACCACATCTTCCGGCACATGCGCGCCCAGCAGATGGTCGAAGTCAAGGGCATGACGGGCAACGACTACAACTTCGTTCTCTCCGTCGCTGGCCGCCAGACCGCCACGGAACGCTTTCAAATCAGCCAATACGCCGGGGCCTGCCCGGTGTCTCTCCCCGATTATCACGCCGCCGTTCGCGCCCAAGCCGCCAAGATTCAGATTGATCGCCGAGCCCTGCGCGGTGCCTTCGGCGACCTTGTCGTTACGGATCGGCTCCTGGACCAGCTCGGCCCTGCCCTCATCGCTCAAAGCTCCATTTTCGTCTATGGCCCGTCCGGCAACGGCAAAACCAGCATTGCCGAGCGAATGCTTCGCGTCTACCAGGACGCGGTCATGATCCCGTACGCCGTCGAGGTGGACAACCAAATCATCAGCATCTACGACCCCGTTGTCCATGACGCTATCCAGACCGAGGATCGCGAGATGGACCCCCGCTGGATCCTCTGCCGCCGCCCCTGCATCGTCGTCGGCGGCGAGTTGATCCCCTCCATGCTCGAACTCCGCCTGGACGAATCCAGCGGCATCTATTCCGCCCCGCTGCAAATGAAGGCCAACAATGGGCTCTTCATCGTCGACGACTTCGGTCGGCAGCTCATGTCGCCCCGCGACCTGCTCAACCGTTGGATCGTCCCGCTGGACCGGCGCGTGGACTACCTCACGCTCCGCTACGGCGTGAAGTTCCAGATCCCCTTCGAGCTCCTCGTCGTTTTCTCGACCAACCTCGACCCGAGCGACCTGGCCGACGAAGCCTTCCTCCGTCGTATCCCCAACAAGATCTACGTCGAGAGCGTCACGAGCCAAGTCTTCGATCAGATCTTCGACCGGGTCGTCGCCAGCCGCCGCGTGCCCACCGAGGCCGACAGCGCCGAGTACCTCCGCAAGCTATGTCTTCGCGAAGGGCGCACCGAGCTCCGGGCCTGCTACCCGAGCGACATCTGCAACATCCTATCCTCGATCTCGCAGTATGAGAACCGGACCATTCAGATGACCAAGCCCGATCTCGAGCGAGCCACGGCTCTCTACTTTGCGAAGAGCTAAGACTGATCCCAGTCCTTTCCGCGCTCGGCGGGGATGATGCGCCGAAGCGTCCAAATGTCACTGGCCATCAACTCGTTCTGGAACTCGGCGATGCGCCGCCACGGGTCCCACTGGGCGCTGATCAGCTTGCCCGTTACCCCATCGCTCTCCGCCGATGCCAGGTACGAGCAGAGCTCCGCCCCGACTGACAACGGAGTGCCTCCGTTGTCCCGTTGCTTCAGCGATGCCTTATAGAACGCCTCGCCAACCACTTCCGGCCCGGCCGCCAACACTTCGTCCAGAAGACGCGTATTGAGCGCCCCCGGCGCGATGGCGTTCACGTCAATCCCCTCGGGCTTCAACTCCTCCGCCAGCGTCTCGGCGAAGCGGACCACGCCCGCTTTCGACGCCGCATAGGCGCTCAGAAACGGTAGTGGCTTCGTCGCGCCTCCCCCGGAAATGATCAGTACCTTGCCCCGCGCCGCTTGGCGCAGCAGAGGCAGGAAGACCCGGCAACAGTAGACGGTCCCGATCAGGTTCACCTGCATCGCGTTCACCCAAGCTCCCCAATCGAGGGTGTCGATGCCACCCTTCGGGCCGTACACCCCGGCGTTGCAAACGAGGATATCGACGCCCCCGAGCAACTCGGTCGCGCTGGCCGCGAGCGCTTCGACCTCGGTCTCCTTGGCGATATCACAGCGGACTGCGAAGGCCCTGCCGGGATAGGCCGCATCGAGTTCGGCTTGAGCCGTCGATAGATCCATCGGGTTCCGCGCACAGATCAGTACGCTAGCGCCATCCGCTAACAGTTGACGCGCGATGGCTAGGCCGAGGCCTTGGCTGGAGCCGGTGACGACGGCCCGTTTTCCTTGCAGTTTCAAAGAGCTCTCCCAATCGAAAAGTAACGTAAGCGGGGCTGGCCGAGCAGCGTCGGTTCGAGGAATCGGGCGGCATCGAAGACTACCGTAGGTGCCAGCGCCGGGTCCATCAAACGGAACTCGGGCCACGGGGTCATGACGACCATCGCCTCGGTGTCGGCGAGCGCCGCCGCGAGCGAATCGTGCCGAGTGATTTGGCTCGCGAGTCCGGGCGGCAAGCTGTGTACCTGCGGGTCAAAGGCGTGCACTTGGGCACCTTGCCCATGAAGCCATTGCGCCGCTTCGACGGCGGCGGAGCGGCGAAGGGTGTCCGTGCCCGGCTTGTAAGTCAGGCCGAGGACGGTGATGCGGCGGCCGACGAGCGTCGGGAAGACCCCGGCGATGCAGCGTGGTAGCCAGGTCTTGTGGTACTCGTTGCTGGCAAAAACGCCCTCGACGAGTGGGATGCCGATGCCGGTCTGCTCCCCTAGGGCGCGGAGAAACGCGATGTCGCGGGCGAGGGTCCCGCCCGAAAAAGCGCCCCCGGCGTGGAGGTACGACTGCGGTCCAATCCGCTGCTCTGACTTCAGCCCGCGTTCGACTTCGAGCGCATCGGCCCCGGACCGTTCACAGAGCGTGGCGATCTCGTTGATGAAGCAGATAGACGTAGCCAGGAAGGCGTTGATGGCGTGCTTAGTCATCTCAGCCGACTCGACCGACATCCATTCAAGGCGATCCGTGATGGGGGCAAAAACGGCGGTTAGGGTGTCTCGCGCGGCTTGGTCGCGGACGCCGATGACGAAGCGGTCCGGCTTGAGGAAGACGCTGATCGCCTTGCCGAGCCGTAGGTTTTCGGGCGAGCAGGCGTAGTGGATATCGGTTCTGCCGGCCGCCGCGGCGAGGCGGGCCACGGAGCCGACGGGCATCTGCGAACTGACGAGGAGAACGGCACCGGGGCGCATCGCGGCGATGGCCCTCAGTGCCCGATCCTGGACAAACGCGGTGTCGGCGCGGTCGGCTTCATCAACGGGGGTATCATAGGCGATCCAGACGATGTCGACGCCGACGGTCTCGCCAAAGTCGGTCGAAAAGCGGAGCCGACCGGCGGCGAGTTGGGCGGAGGTGAGATCCGCCAATCCGGGCTCGGCCACCGGCAGAACGGCGGCCGAGAGTTGGTCAATCAAGGCTGGATCTTCATCCAGGCCCACTACTTCATGCCCGGCGGAGGCGAGGCAGGCCGCGGTAACGGTGCCCAGATGCCAGAGGCCACAAACGGCTATTTTCAATGCGACGACTCCCTACAGCAAGGTAACACGACCCCGGCTAGAACTGGAGTCGCAGACCTACTTGGCCGGTGCGGCCGCCACCGAAATCCACTCCGCGGGTTCCGGTGATCCGGCCGAAGTTGTTGTTGGTGATGTCGCCGACCGGGTCGCCAAGGTTGACGGCGTTAGGGACGTTCGTGAACGAGGCTTCCATGCGCAGGCTGACCCGCTCAACCAGCGAGAAGCTCTTTGCCATACCCATGTTCCAGCCGAAGGTTCCAGGGCCGGTGATGATGCCGACGCCGGAGTTGCCGAAGCGGCCGATCGGGTTCGGGTCGCGGTTGGGGACCGCGCCGACCGCGCAGTTGAACTGCGTCGCGCCGACCGTGCGGCCGGGGCAGACGAAGGCGTTGCGGTCGAGCCAAACGTTGCGGTCTGGGTTGGCGACCGCGCCGTTGCCGAGGCGATCGGGACGCTGGGTGCCGCGGGCGGGCGCGTTGGTGCCGGACGGATCGCCGCCGCTGAAGGTCGGGGTCAAGAACGGTCCGCTCTGCAGACTCAGGATGGACGAGATTTGCCAGCCGCCGAGGATGGCGTCGACGGCGCGGTTGGCGGAGGCCATGAACTGACGACCTTTTCCGAAGGGGAGTTCGTAGACCAGGGTATTGATGCTGCGGTGGCGGCGGGTGGCGTAGACGTCACCGCGGTCGCCGCGACGGTTCTGGGAGTTGGTCACGCGACCGCCGCCGGTCTCGCCGGCAAAGCCGGTGTTGGCGGGGCCGGCGTTGTCGCCGAGGTGCTTGGCGAGCGTATAAGCCGCGTTGAAGGTAAGACCCTTCGAGAAGCGGCGGCTGAGTTCGGTCTGGAAGGCCTGGTAGATGGAGTTGGCACCGGCGTCGCGGCTATAGATGAGACCCCAGTTCGGGAACGGACGATCCGTCAGCGGGCGCTGCGTGAAGAAGTTGGTGGACGGCTGGGCTTGGTTCAGGTCCGGGGCCCAGGGCAGATTGGTGGACTTGTTGGCGATGTAGGAGACGCGCAGACCCATGGAATTGGTGACTTGGCGGTCGATGGAGAGGCCCCACTGCATCATGTACGGAGGGCGGAAATCGATTTGATTGGCGGTGCGGAACTCAAAGGTGCCGAGGGAGCCGCCGCGAACGCCGGCGACGCCAGAGGGGCGGGTTTGGGGGAGATAGAAGAGGGGGCGACCGTCCGAGCCGGCGTTGTTGAATTGGCGGACGTCGCTCTGGACGGTGCCGGTGAGGGAGAAGAAGACGGAGCCGAGCAGGGCCATGTTGTAGATGCCGTAGCTGCCACGGACAGTGGTCTTGTCGCCGAGGCGATAGGCGAAACCGAGGCGGGGCAGGAACTGGGTCGCATAGTTCTTGCGGAGGGCCTCTGGCAGGCCGGCTTCC
>JANODS010000448.1:0-3822 GCA_031412835.1 Acidobacteriota bacterium
AAACTCCAATTCGATTCCATTCGAAACGAAATCGTCGCCGGCCAACTCGCCGCCGTCATCACCCGTTACTCCGACCTCGTCCTCGTCATGGCCATCGCCTGCATGGTCGGCATGATGATCGTCCCCCTCCCCACCTTCGTCCTCGATATCCTCCTCACCGTCAACATCACCGCCGCCGTCACCCTCCTGATGGTCTCCATCTATATCGCCGACGCCACCCAAATCGCCTCCTATCCCACCCTCCTCCTCATCACCACCCTCTACCGCCTCTCCCTCGATATCTCCGCCACCCGCCTCATCCTCCTCCAAGCCGACGCCGGCGAAGTCATCTACTCCTTCGGCAACTTCGTCGTCCAAGGCAACTTCGTCGTTGGTGCCGTCATCTTCCTCATCATCACCCTCGTCCAGTTCATCGTCATCACTAAAGGTGCCGAACGCGTCGCCGAAGTCGCCGCCCGCTTCACCCTCGACGCCATGCCCGGCAAGCAGATGTCCATCGACGCCGACCTCCGCGCCGGCATCCTCGACTTCAAACAAGCCCGCACCCGTCGCGAAGCCCTCGCCCGCGAAAGTCAGTTCTATGGCGCTATGGACGGGGCCATGAAGTTCGTCAAAGGCGACGCCATCGCCGGCATCGTCATCACCGTCATCAACATCGTCGGCGGCCTCGTCATCGGCGTCGCCATGAACGGCATGTCCGCCCTCGAAGCCCTCGAGACTTACTCCATCCTCACCATCGGCAACGGCCTCGTCTCCCAAATTCCCGCCCTCCTCATTGCCATCTCCGCCGGCATGGTCGTCACCCGCGTCGCCGCCGACACCCCCGGCACCAACCTCGGCAAAGAGATCGGCGGCCAGATCCTCGCCCAGCCCAAAGCCATCTCCATCACCGCCGCCCTCCTCTTCCTCCTCGCCCTCACCCCCGGCCTCCCCAAGATTCCCTTCTTCCTTCTCGCCGGCCTCGCCGGAGCCGTCGGCTACGGCCTCTATCGCGGCAAAAATAACGAAGCCATCGAAGCCGAAGCCAAGAAGCCCGAACTCGAATCCCGCGCTCCAGACTTCTCCCCCACCACCCCCATCATGCTCGTCGTCAGTGAAGATCTCGCCGCCTTCATCGACCCCGCCACCCCCTCCGGCAAGGCCTTCTCCGATACCCTCCGCGAACTCCGTCATTCCCTCTACTACGAAACCGGCGTCCCCTATCCCCCAATTAAAGTCTTTTCCCGCCCCATGGCCAGCCCCGGGTCTTACCACGTCTTACTCAACGAAATCCCTGCCGCCACCGGCCAACTCCGCGCCGATCTCGTTCTCGTCGGAGCCGCCCAACGCGACGTCGCCATCTACGGCCTCAAAGGCGAAGAGACCCGCAATCCCGCCACCGGCCGACCCGCCCTCTGGCTCAGCCGCGACCTCGTCGACCGCGTCAAATCCCTCAAGCTCGCCCTTTGGGAACCCCACGAAGTCCTCCTCCTCCACCTCGGCCACTTCATGCGTTCAAACGCGCAAGAATTCGTCGGCGTCCAGGAAACCCAGTGGCTCGTCAGCCAACTCAAACAGATCTTCCCCAGCCTCGTCGACGAGGTCACCCCCAAGCCCATCTCCTACCAGGTCCTCACGGAAGTCCTCCGCCGCCTCGTCGAAGAGCACGTCTCCATCCGCGATCTCAAATCCGTCCTCCAGTCCCTCTCCGAAGTCGGCCGCACCATCACCGACCCCGTCGAACTCGTCGAACACGTCCGCGCCGGCATGAAGCGAACCATCTCCTTCAAAGCCTCCGAAGGCAAAACCACCCTCTTCGTCTACCGCCTCGATTCCGACTTCGAAGACATGTTCCGCAACTCCATCCGCTACGGCCCCGCCGGCCAGCAAATCCAAATGGAGTCCGGCATGATCCAGCAAATTCGCACCTCTGTCCAAGCCGTCATCGGCAACCTCCCCGCCACGGCCCAACGTCCTGTCGTCCTCACTGACAAAGATATCCGCCCCTTCGTCTTCCGCCTCCTGCAGTCTCATTTCCCGGACCTCACCGTCCTCAGCTTCGATCAGATCAGCCCGCAAATCCGGCCCCAGCATCTCGCCTTCATCGATGCCGCCGCCGCCACTAAAAAGGTAACCCGATGACCAATCCCAGCTTCCAAATTCCCGCTCCCGAAAACTTCCCCCAACTCGAACGCGTCTTCGCCGACGGCCAACTCGAACCCTTCCTCAAGCTCATCGACGACCGCCGAGCCAAGCTCCGCGTCCTCGTCGCCGCCAAGGACGCTGACGCACGCCGCGCCACCGCCGCCCTCGCCGCCTACGACCTCGGCCTCGCCCTCATTCAACGCATCGATCAGATTCGTCACCAAGCCGCAACTTCCGCCCCCGCCCCCCGATAACTCGGGCAAGGATAAACCAAATGCCTCTCGACAAAGTCAACAACTCCGGCGGAGTGTACGAAACCGGTAACGAACCAGAGCTAACCCCCAAAAAGCCGGGCAAACTCGGAGCCTTCATGGGCGGACTCGGTAAGGTGGCCTCCGTCGCCGCCGGCGTCATGTTCCCCGGCGTCGGCCCCGTCGTCGGCGGAATCCTCGGCGGCAAAAGCCTCGGCGGCCCCCTCACGAACTTCTCCGGCGGCATGCTCGGCCCGGAGTCCTCCCAGTTTCTCCAATACCAGCAGCAGATGACCATGGAGATGCGCTCCTTTGAACTCGCCTCCACCATCCTCAAGAACCGCCATGACGCCTCCATGTCGGCCATCCGCAATATGAAGGGCTAACCATGCGCAACAAGCTCCAAACCACCACCGACGAAATCGCCTTCCTCATGGAAGCCGGCATCGTATACCGCGACGCCCACGAATTCAAGGAAGCCGAAACCGTCTTCCGTGGCGTCCGGGAACTCCTCCCTTCGAGCGAAGTCCCCGACGTGGCCCTCGGCACCCTGCGCTTCGAACAAGGCGACCTCCCCGGGGCCGTCAAACACTATCGCCAAGCCCTCGACAAGAACCCCCAAAGCGCCTACGCCCACTCTCACCTCGGCGAAGCCCACCTCTTCCTCCGCCAGTCCCCCGAAGCCCGCGAGCACCTCCAACGCGCCATCGCCCTGGACCCCCGTGGCGACACCGGCAAGTTCGCCCGCGGCCTCGTCGAACTCCTCGCCATAGTCGAGAGAGGATAGTAGCTATGGAGATCAAGCGCGTAGCCCCGCAAACACCGCCGACCGCCGCTTCGGTCGACTCCGCCGCCCCCGCCAAAGCCTTCGCCGATAAACTCGAAGCGGCCGCCCTATCGGCCACACCCGCGGCGACCCTAGATAGCCTCCTCGACCGCGCCGCGGAACGCATGGGCGGCCTCCCGGAAGCCGCCCGCGAAGCCCTCAAAACCCAGCTTGCCGCCGACCCCTTCTTCCAAAGCCGGCTCGCCCGCTACCTCGAAAAACAAGGCGAATAACGGTGGAAATCGAAATCTCCATCGAAACCCTCGCCACGGCCCACCATCAGGTCGTCCGGGTGCCCATCACGGATCGCCTCACCCTCGGTCGCGGACCCGATAGCCCCGTCCTCCTCGAAGGCCCCCAAATCTCTCGCGAACATCTCGTCCTCGCCGCCACCGGCCCCCAACTCTCCCTCTGCAACCTCAGCGCCAACGGCACCGCCATCAACGGCGCGCCCATCGCCACCGGCTACTGGCAACCCCTCGGACTCGGCGACCTCGTCCAGGTCCCCGGCTACAACCTCGCCTTCGTCCTCCTCGGCCAAACCCCCCCCCCCCCCCCCCCCCCGCCCCCCCCAGAAAACCCCCCAAAAAAACAACAACAACAACCACGCCCCCCCCCCCC
>JANODS010000449.1:0-34031 GCA_031412835.1 Acidobacteriota bacterium
CGCCTTCGCCGATGACGAAGGCGCTGGCATCCTAATGCTCGAAGAGTTGGAGTTCGCCAAGGCCCGCGGCGCCAACATCCTGGCCGAAATCATCGGCTACGGCATGAGCGGCGACGCGTTCCACATGACCGCTCCGAGTGAAGATGGCGACGGTCCGTTCCGCATGATGCGGGCCGCCATTCGCGACGCCGGTATCGAACCCTCAGCCGTTGACTATCTGAACGCCCATGCGACCTCGACTTTCCTCGGCGACAAGATCGAGACGACGGCCATGAAGCGAGCCTTCGGCGATCACGCCTACAAGCTGGCTATCAGTTCCACCAAGTCCATGACCGGGCATCTGCTCGGCGGGGCCGGCGGGCTCGAAGCAGGCATCGCGGTGCTCGCCATCCGCGACCAAATCGCCCCGCCCACCATCAATCACGAAACACCCGATCCAGCTTGTGATCTCGACTACGTGCCGAACGTGGCCCGCCCGATGAAGATTAATGTTGCCATGAGCAACTCGTTCGGCTTCGGCGGCACCAACGGCGGCCTGATCTTCCGTAAATACGAATAGCATGAAAATCGCCGTCGCTCTCAAGCAGGTACCGGCGCGGGACTCCGCGCCCGGTGCCGCGGAATCCGATCTCCAATTCGAGATCAATGAACCAGACGCCTACGCGCTCGAAGCCGCTCTCCAGCTTCGCGAAGCGCAGGGCGGCGAAGTGGTCGTCGTGTCGGCGGGTCCGGCGCGAGTCTCCACCGCCATCCGCGAGGCTCTGGCCAAAGGCGCGGACCGCGGCGTCCACATCGTCGTCGACAACCTGCATCAGTTGGATGCCTTCGGCGTGGCGCAACTGCTCCGCGAAGCGGTCGCCTCCGAATCGCCCGACTTGGTGCTCACTGGTTTGCAATCCGACGATCTCGGCTCCGGCCAAACCGGAGTCATTCTCGCCGAACTCCTCGGCGTTGCCCATGCCACCCTGATCATGGCGATCGAGGTGAACGGGGCCTCCATTCGCGTCAAGCGCGAACTCGAAGACGGCTGGTTCCAGCACGTCACCCTCCCCCTCCCCGCGGTTCTGACCATTCAAAGCGGCATCAACAAGCTTCGCTACGCCACCCTCATGGGCATCAAGAAAGCCAAGACGAAGGAGATCCGCGAACTCTCGGGCACCGTGACCCCAGCCATGGTCGTCGCTGGCCCCGGCTACGCTCCCAGCCGCTCGAAGCAGTCGCAGATCTTCCACGGCGACCCCGAAAAAGCCGCCCAAGCGCTGGCCGAAAAACTCAAGTACGAGGTCCGCGTTATATGAGCGTCCTGGTCGTCCTCGAACAGACCCGCGGCGTCTACCACCGCATGAGCTGGGAAGCTTTGGCAGCCGCGTTTGAGCTTGGCCTGCCCGTCGCGGCAGCCGTCATCGGCGAGCCCGGCGAAGCCGCCACCAAAGGCATCGAACGCCTTTACGCCATTCCGGCCTTCGATTACTCCGCCGACGGCTACACTGCCGCCCTGGCGCAGCTAATCGCCCACGTCCAGCCCGCCTACGTCATCTTCCCGCACACCTACCAAGTCCGCGACTTCGCCCCGAAGTTGGCCACCCGCCTCGGTGCCGTTCTCGTCAGCGACGTCGTGAAGCTACAGGCCGATGGCACCGCCATCCGTCAGCATTTTCAAGGTAAGCTGAACTCGGACTACCGCTTCACCGGCTCCGGCCCGCGTTTCCTGTCGATTCAAGCCGGTGCCTATCGCGCCGAGTCCGTCGGCGTCGGGTCGCCGACCATCGAGCCCTTCGCGGCCGAAGCAGGCGCGGTTCGAGCCGTCGCCGAAGCACCCTTTCGAGAGTCTTCCCGCGCGGTGGATCTCACTGCGGCCGAGATCATCGTCTCGGTTGGCCGCGGCATCCAGGACAAAGAAAATCTCGTCCTCATCGAAGAGCTCGCCTCCGCGCTCGGTGCCGAACTCGCCGCCTCGCGTCCCATCTGCGACAACGGCTGGCTCCCCATGGAGCGCCAAGTCGGCAGCTCCGGCCAGACGGTTGCTCCGAAGCTGTATCTCGCCGTCGGCATCTCCGGTGCCATCCAGCATCTAGTCGGCATGAAGGGCTCTAAGACGATCATCGCGATCAACAAAGACCCCAATGCGCCGATCTTCGAAGTCGCTGACTACGGCGTCGTCGGCGACCTCTTCGAGGTCGTTCCGGCGCTCACCGAAGCCATCCTCAAGCTCAAAGCCTAACGCGGCAACGAGCGGATCCGGATGTTCGTAAAGTCGAGGTTCGTCTTGGGGTCGTGCGCCTGCAGCGAGATCGGTCCCGCCTTCAGCAGCGCCTGCTTGTTCCTCGGGCTCGTCCCTTCCGGATGGGGATCGTCCCAATCGGCCACCGGATAACCGTTGATCCACGTCGCCAGATGCCGCCCTTGCGCGATGATCGTTTTCGTATAGAACTGGTTGTCCGTACCCACCACGCGCCGCGCCGGTTGATGAAAGTACACTCCTCCGGTCCCGATATCCACCGGCTTGGCCCGGTCGCCGTCTTTGAATTCGTTTCGAACCTGAATCTCGTATCCGGTCCAATACCCGCCCACGGTGCCGCGCAGGAAGACCCCGCTATTGGGATGGAAGTTCGGTTCCTTTGAGTTCGCCCGCACGTCCAGTTGCAGGATAAAGTCGTCGTAAAGCCCCTTGGTCTCCAACTGCCCCGGGCCTTGCTCGACATGCAAGTGACCCTTCCGGACGCTCCAAACCGGCGGATTGGCCGGCGGCTTCGGCGACTTCACCTCCTGCCAGCCATTCAGATTCTTCTCGTTGAAAATGGGAGCCAGGCCGAGCGGCTTAACTCTGATATTGCGGAAGGCGATCGGCTTCTTCGGGTTGAACTGCAAACCGAGATACCCGTTCAAGGACTTACCGTCGGTCAGTTCCAACACTTTCTTGCCATCTAACTTCACGAGGCATCGCTTGCCTAAGTGGAACACTTCATAGCTCTGCCACTTCTCCGGATTAATCTTGACTTTCTTCGCCGTCCGCGCCGAGTCTAGAATGGATCCGGTCGGGAACTTCGGATGCCCATCGTAGATTTGGAGCTCGTACCCGGTGACGTGCGGATCTTTCCCCTTGGCCGAACGCAAGAACACTCCGCTATTGCCATCCGCCGCCGTCTGAAACTCCAGCTTCAGGACATAGTCGCCGAACTGCGTGTTGGTCCTGAGCCATCCGTAAGCGCCAGTATCGGCCACGATTGTGCCGTTCTCCACCCGCCACTTCGCCCCGCCCTCCACCGTCCATCCGAACAGCGTTTCCCCGTCGAACAGGGCCAACCAGCCGTCAGAAATCTCCTTCGCGGAGAGCGTGTTGAGCTGCGCGCTCAAGGTGGCAACTCCCAGCAACGTGGCCAAGATCAGTTTCATCCCTATATACTAACTCTTCACGGCACGTTCCATGTCGCTGTCGCCTGCCAACCCGAGTTATTCCCCGCCATATCTCGCGCCGCGGTGTAGACAATCCGACTCCCCCGAAACCCGGGCGTACTCATCGAAAGATTCAAGTTCAAGGTAAGTACGTTCCCCGCCGCGGTCACCGAAGACCCGTTTGCCAGCAACGAACATTGGCTATTCGCCGCCAAACCAGTGCCCCCCGGCACAATCCCGGGCAGCAGATCATCCCCGACGTCTGTAACTAAGTAGATCGTATTGGCCGACCGGACATAAGCAAGGTAACAGGCGTTCCGCCCGTCTAGCGCGTTGTTGATCAGCACGTTTAGCACATTCAGATCGGCAAAGCCCTGGTCGTCCCGGAACACGGTCGCCAACGTAGCACTCGACGAACTTACCGCCACTGGTGTCATCGACGTGACCGCCGGAGAGGTCGCCGTTGCCCCTGGAACCTGCCAGACGCCCACCGCCTGCCAACCGCTATTCGCGCTTGCCACATCGCGCCCTGCCGCGTAGATTACCCGGTTTCCAGCGAAGGCGGTTGGAAACGTCACCCGGATACTGAGCGTCAACGTGGTGCCGGAAACGGTGGCGCTAGACCCCGCCCCCGAAGCCGAACACTGCGCATTTCCCGTCGTCCCGCTTCCATTCAAGACCAAGCCCGGCAGCAGATCCGTCCCGGCGTCGTTCATCAGATACAGCGTATTCGCTGACCGGACGTAGGCGAAGTAACACGAACTGCGACCGTCCAGAGCGTTATGGATCAGCACGTTGAGCACGTTCAGGTCCGCCGCTCCGTTGCCATCCCCAAACGGAATTGTGAACGTGGTCGTAGCTCCGGTTCCACCCGCCGGGCTCATCGCTCCCACCGTGGGCGTCACGTTGACCGTCCCCACGGTCACCGTCCCCAGCAGCGTCGCGGCACTCGCCGAACCAGGAGTATCCGTGGCGGAACCGTAGATGTTCCGCAGCCCCACAAACGCGGGCAGAAAGCGGACACTGGCGCGCAACGTCAATGTCGTCCCGGAGACGATCACCGTCGTCGAGCCTACATTAACCTGACACTGCGTATTACTCATCGTCGTATTCACGCCCGGCGTCGAAAACTGCCAGCCGGAGTTACTATTCCCGTAAAGCCGCAACTCGTTCGTGCTCCTTCGATACTCCACGCGGCAAGCGTCCGTCTGGCCCGCACCGACCGTAAACCATAAGTTCAAATTGCCCAACGTGCTCGCCCCATCCACGTCGGTGAACACCGCGTCAAACAGCACATTTGTGTTCGGTGCCGACGACGACGCCGACGGGCTCACGCTGGTCGCGGTCGGCCCACTGTTCGTGCTCAACTGGGTCACGTTGTATGCCTGCCGACCGATCGAAATCGTTCCTATCCGCGCGGTAACCGCCGAATTCCCTGTAAAATCATAGCGAACCGTGCCGTTTCCCGTTCCCGACGCGGCGCTCGTTACCGTCAGCCAACTGTCGTTGCTCAGTACCGCCCAACCGCATCCCGCCGCCGCGGTCACCGTCACCGTCGCCGACCCCGCCGCCGAGCCTACCGTCGGGTTCGCCGGACCCAACACCGCGCACGGCACTTCGTAGCCCACCCGCACCGACATGCCCGCCGCCGACGCCGAAAGCACTTGCAACGTGAGTTCCGAATACGGGTCGGCCCAACTCTGGCCCGCCGCCAGCGCCGGCTGGGTGAAGTTGGCCGAGTTAGTCGCCGCTCGGAAGTTAATCAGCCGGGAGTAGTTCGCATAGGTTGCCTCGGCCGGGTTTTCATAGTGCCCCAACGCCCCATCGTCGAACTGCGTCGAAAACGAGCTCAAACTCGCGTCGTAGCCAATCGGCTGCCGATACTCCAGCCAGAGCCAACGATTGTTCCCGTTGCCCCGGCGGATCCGCAGCGCCTGCAACGCCGCCGTCGCCTGCTCATAAGGGGCCAACGTGAACGTGCCCCCCGCCTCCACCTGCTGCACGTTCGAACCGGCGAACCAGCCCAAAGCTTGCTTCTGCTGCGCCGCAAAATGCCCCATCAAATACCCACCGCCGCCGGTGCCGTAGCAAAGCCCCATGAGCGAGTAGCGATCCCCGTACTCATCATGCGTCCCGCTCGCGTTGAGCCCGCCGAGCACCTGCGTCCCGTAGGCCAAACTGCTGGCGTGGCTCAGACCCATTCCATGCCCAATCTCGTGCACCAGGGCACACGTCGCCAAACCCGCATTCCCCGCAAAATCCTGGCCGAGCCAAGCAACCGAGGCCGTAAAGCTCCCGCGCATCGGCGACGTGTTGTTCCGACACCCGATCGTCCCCAAGCCACCGCAGTTGCCCGGGAACACGAAGATCAGCCGCGTATATTGGGTCAGGTCCACACTCGCATCCGCCGCCGCGATCCCGGGCGTCCGAATCAGATCCGTCTGGCCGCAGGTGTAGCTTTGCGCCAGCGTGAACGGCCCGAGAACATCTCCCGCGGCCGACGTCAAGCCATAGGACGCCTCGCGCCAATGGCCGTCCACCGAGTTCGTCGCGCCCAATAGCGCCCCCCGTAGACTTGCCGCGTTCACGTTGCTCGGCAGCGCCTGCCCCGGGAAGTTCAGCAGAATGATCGCGACCCGCTGCACCCCGATTGCGGAGCAGGACGACGCCTGCCGCGGTGCCGCCGTCAACTCCACGAGACTCGCCGCGATCTCGCCGCCCAAGCGCATGCCCCGAACCCGCATCCGATCCCCACAACGGATCGTCAGCCCAGGCTCCACCAGATGAACCTCCTGCCCGCCAACCCGCAAAATCTCCCGGCTCGCGCCGTTATCGAAGTCGTCCCAAACGGTCCGCTCCGCCTCATCCTCCCACTCGCCCCACTCTTCAAGCAGCCCCGCCGCATCGGGCCTCATCCGCCGCAAGCGCTCCACCGCGTCCGCCCCCATCGCCGCCGCCATCGCCGCCTTCGGATCCTGCCGCATCCACTCTCGCAACACGTTGGCCCGCTCTTCGAGTTCGGCCATCGTCGCCACGCCGGACCGTTGATTCCAAGCGCGCAGCCGCGCCGCCCGATCCTGCCCCCACAGCATCCCCAGCAAGCCCAACGATAGTAATACCAGCCGTACGGAAGCCATCTAGCCTCACCGTACCATTGTTCCAACGCAATTGCCCTCCGGCAATTCCCCTAGCCCACCCGAGTTCTGTACGTTACCCTGGAGGTTCGTGAACGAAAAGCTCGATTCCCTTCCTCTGCGCTCGCGTACCCCCCTCGCTTGGGGCCACGCCGCCCTCGCCGATCCCATCGCCCTGCTGAACGACCACGCCTTTCTCGAAATGAAGGCCGCCCATAACGCGATGGACCTGATGACCCGCTGGCCCAACGTATGGCTGCCCGGCTGGGTGGAAGCGATGACCAGCGTCGCCCGCGATGAAGCCGCCCATCTGGCTCAGGTCACCCGCGTGCTCATCAAACGCGGCGGTCGCCTCGTCCGCTCCCACAAAGCCGCCTACCCGCGCGATCTCCGGGCCCATGTCCGCAACGGCGGCTCCGACGAACTCCTCGACCGCCTCTTCGTCTCCGCCCTCATCGAAGCCCGCTCCTGCGAGCGCTTCGCCGTCCTGGCCGAAGCCGCCGCCGAGAGCGAGCCGGAGCTCGCCAAGTTCTACCTGGCCCTCTACTCCTCCGAACTCGGGCACTTCAAAATCTTCCTGAAGCTGGCTCACAAGATCGCCGACAAGGACACCGTCGAATCCCGCTGGTCCACGTGGCTCGACACCGAAGCCGCCGTCCTGGCGGCGCAAAGGCCCGGATCGTTGATCCATTCCGGCTTGCCTTCCTCCCCTCATTCGTGATACCCAGTTAGCTAGGTATGGCTAGCAAACAATCCAGCGTCCTCCAGGGCACCCTGAACCTCCTCGTCCTCCAGGCGCTTTCGATTCGTGGCTCGCTCCACGGATACGCCATCGCCACGCTGATCTTCACGGCCTCGCAGGACCACCTCAAAATCGAGGAAGGCTCGCTTTACCCGGCTCTGCATCGGATGGAACAGGACGGTTGGATCTCCGCGACTTGGGGCACGTCGGAACTCGGTCGCCGGGCTCGTTTCTACGAGATCACCGCCGCTGGTCAGAGCCAGTTGAATGCCGAAAAGCAGCACTGGCTGGCGATTACCAACGCCGTCAACCACGTCCTACAATGGGCGTGATGACTACCTGGTTGATGACCGTGGTCCAGGATGTTCGCTACGGCGTCCGCGATCTCGCGCACAGCCCCGGCTTCACCGCCACCGCGACGCTGTCACTGGCCCTGGGCATCCTCGCCACCACCGCTATGTACTCGGTCATCTATGGCGTGGTCCTGAATCCGTTCCCCTACAAGGACGTCGATAACCTCGTTTCGATCGCCGTCCGCAACCCGGAGTCGCGGGGTTGGCGGACCTCCTACAGCGTCGACGAGTACGTGGCGCTGGCCGAGCGGAGTCACGTCTTTTCCGGGGTCGCTTTCTCGACCATCTCCGAGGTCGCTTGGCGGGAAAATGGCGAGCCGATCCGGCTGCGCGGCAACCACATCTCCCACAACGGCTTCGACGTGATGGGCGTCCCCGCAATGCTCGGCCGCGCCACCACCGCGGCCGATGCGGACCCCGAAGCGACCGCCGTCCTCGGCTACCAATTCTGGGTGAAGCAATTTGGGGCGAGGCCGAGCGTGATCGGCCAGAGGATGATTCTGAATGATCGCCCCCGGGTCGTGATCGGGGTCATGCCGCCGCGCTTCATGTTCCGGGGGGCGGACGTCTATCTGCCGATCCACTACCGCTCCGGCGCTCTTCCCGAAGGCGTGAGCAACGGCATGGTTACTGCGCGGCGGCACCCGGGCGTGACTAATGCGCAAGCGCAGACCGACCTGGATCCGGTGATCGCCGACCTCGCCGCCCAGTCCCCCGGGAACTTCCCGAAGCAGTGGCGCGTCGAGCTGATCACCTTCGCCGAGTCCTTCCCGAGCGGGATTCGGGACACCCTTTGGATTCTCTTTGCGGCCGTCGGCCTCCTGCTGCTGATCGCCTGCGCCAACGTCTCGAACCTGCTGCTGGCGCGCGCGTCGAGCCGCCAGAAGGAGATGGCGATGCGCGCGGCGCTCGGGGCGAGTCGACTCCGCATCTTCCGCCAACTGCTGACGGAGAGCCTGCTCCTCGGACTGGCCGGCAGCCTGCTGGGCGTGCTCGGCTCCTGGGTCGGACTGAAGGCGATTCTGGCGGTGATGCCGCCGGAGGTGCTGCCTTCGGAGTCGGAGGTGGTGCTGAACCTGCCCGTGCTCGCCTTCAGCTTCGGCCTGTGTCTGGCGGCGACGGTGCTCTTCGGGCTCGCCCCGGCGCTGCACTCTTCGGGAGGCGAGTTGAATCGGCCGCTGCAAGCGGCGGGACGGAGCCGCGGTATGAACTGGCTCCGCGGCGGGCTAGTGGTGGGGGAGTTGACCCTGTCGGTGATCCTGCTCGCTTGTGCTGGCCTGTTCCTGGCCACGCTCGTCCGCCTGCACAATGCCCCCCTGGCCGTCCAGATAGAGAACCGGCTGAGCTTCCTCTTCCCTTCCGCCAAGGAGCCGAGGGCGCGTACCGCTTACATCGGCCAGTTTCTCGACAAGGTGAAGGCGATGCCCGGCGTGCTCGCCGTCGGGTTGAACGCCGGCATTCATCCGCTGGGGAGTATGGACTTCCCCGTCACCGTTCCCAGTCTGCCGAAGGCCGACCCGCGCCCGGTCAACATCCATCAGGTGAACGTCGACTACCTGAAGGCGACGGGCATTGCGCGCCGTCGGGGCGAATGGTTCACAGACGGCGACATCGCCTCCCGCCGCCAGGTCGCCCTTGTCAACGAGGCTTTTTTGCGCCGGTACCCGATCACGCTGGGCCAGACGGTGAAGCTCTGGCGTCTGAAACAGCCGCCGTTCGCGCTGGCCGACGATAGCTTCGAGATCGTCGGGGTGGTGGCGGACGCGCTGCACGAACTCCACAACGGCGAGGCCAATGCTGAGCTGTATATTCCGTACTCCGTCCTGGGTCTGGCGGACGCCTTCGTCGTGCATACCCAAGGGGATCCGGCGGCGTTCATTCGTCCGCTGCGGTTGGCGGCGGCGGAACTGGATCCAAACCAGGTCCTGAGCGACGCGGTGCCGCTCGCCAGCCTGATGGACCGGTATGTTTACAGCCGGGGCCGCTTCAACGTCTGGCTAATGGGCTCGTTCGCGCTGATCGGCCTGACCCTCGCTGCCCTCGGCGTCTACGGGCTTTTTGCTCAGCTCGTAGCTGTGCAGGGCCGTGAGATCGGCATCCGGATGACGCTGGGAGCGACGCGGGGCGATATCGTCGGGATGGTCCTTCGTCGCGGGGTTCTGCTGCTGGGATGCGGGCTTTCGCTGGGGGCGACGGTTACGATCCTGCTGCTCCGCGAGTTCGGGGTGCGGCTGGGTGTCTCTGACCCGCTGGACCCGGTGGCTCTTACGCTGTCGTGCGCCCTGCTATTTGCCACGGGGTTACTGGCTTGTTTCATCCCTGCCTGGCGGGCGGGAAAACTCGACCCGGCGCGGTTAGTCCAGTAGGGCGGCGTAGGTCATCTGGACAAAGGCGGTTCGTTCGTCCGAGCCGCCCTCGCGGTGGATCATGAAGATGCCGATCAGGTCCTTCGCCGGGTCGATGAAGTAGTAAGTGCCGTAGCGCCCGCCGTGGCCGTGGGTGCCCGGGCTCATGGTCATCGGCGAGAAGCCGGGGCGGACGACCGAGCTGCCTAAACCCCATCCCATGCCGGGGCCGTTCGTGGCTAGGTCTCCCGTGTGGACGGTGCGCATCAGACGGACCGAAGCGGGGGAGAGGAGACGGAAACCGTTGGCGGCTTTGCCGTCGCGGAGGAGGGCTTGGTAGAGCAGGAAGAGGTCGCCGGCCGTCGAATAGACGCCGCCTTCGGGGAGCGAATACTTGGCCCCGTCCCGAAACTTCATGGCCCCTTCGCCCAGGGGATCGTCCGTATATTTGATCGGCTTGCCGTTGCGGAGGATGTAGGCGGTGGGCATCCGGTTCCACTTGTCTTTGGGCGGGAAGATGTAGGAATCCTTCATGCCCAGCGGGCCGAAGATCCGCTTGGCGAGGAACTCTTCGAACTTCAGGCCGGAGTGGACTTCGAGGACGCGGGCGAGGACGGCGATGCCGGTGTTACTGTACTGCCACTTAGTACCGGGGACGTAACTCAGGGGCGTTTGGGAGTAGACGAGGGCCACGTCGGCTAGAGTTTTGTGCAGGGCACCGTGTAACTCGCCGATGCCGGCGGGGGGATTCAGCGCCATGCCGGCGGTATGGGTAAGGAGTTGCTGGAGAGTGATCTTCTCCTTGAGGCTGCGGAACTCCGGGAGGTGCTTTTCGACAGGGTCGGAGAGGGAGAGTTTGCCTTCCTCGGCGAGCATTAAAATGCCGATGGCGACCATGGGCTTGGTCATGGAGTGGATCTGGAAGATGTGGTCGGCCTTCATGGGGGCCTTGGTTTCCAGATCGGAGTAGCCGGTGGCCTTGAGGTCGACGACGCCCCCGGCGCGGCCGACAAGCGTAACGACACCGGCGGCCTTGCCCTGTGCGACGAACTCCCGCATTCGCAGAGGGATGGCCGCGAGACGGCCGGGGTCGAGACCGCTTTGGGCGAGAAGGACCGGCGCGGTTATGGCTAGGAGCAGGGCTCTCATTCAGACTCCTTGGCCGAAGCGAGGTATTCCTGGGGGCTGCGGAAGGTCTTGGTTTTGTAGAGGCGCCCGCCGTCTTCGAGGGGGGCGGTCCAGTTATTACTCCAGGCGTCGCCGGTCTCGGCCATCTTCTTTTGCAGGCGGCGGTCAAGACTGGCTTCGAGTTGCTTGCGCTGGCCGACCAAGTTAGTCATCTGATAGGGGTCCTTTTGTAAGTCGTATAGAACCCAGGGTTTGTCGGCATAGCGGGCGTAGATATAGCGGTCCGTGCGGATGCCGCGCCAGCCGGCGGCGGTGCCGTCGCCGGCGAACGGGCCGAAGATCTGGAAGAAGGCCTCGCGGGGTCCGGTGCCTTTGCCGGCGAGGAGGTCTCGGCTGAGGTCCTTTCCCTGCATGGCGGCGGGGATGCGGACCCCGGCGAGGCCGAGCAGGGTGGGGGCGAAATCGACGTGGGTGAAGAAGGCCGGGGTCGAGGTGTCGGGGGCGATTTTGCCGGGCCAGCGGAGGAAGCCGGGGACACGGATGGACTCTTCCCAAGGCTTGCGTTTGAGGCGTTCGCCTTGGGACCCGAGCATGTCGCCGTGGTCGGAAGAGTAGAGGACGATGGTGTTCTCGGCGAGGCCGAGGTCGTCAAGGGCCCGGAGGATTTTGCCGGTGGCGTCGTCAATGGCGGTGACCATGCCGTAGTACTCCGCGATCTGCTCGGGGCCGGGGACGCCGGGCTTGGATTGCCAGTTGGGGCGCATGGTGAGCTTGGCGGGGTCGTACTGCTGGCGGTACTCGGGCGGGGCTTTGTAGGGATCGTGGGGCGGGCCCCATTGGACGGTGAGATAGAAGGGCTGGTCGGCGGCTTTGGCGGCCTTGAGGAACTCGATCCCGTAGTCGGCGTAGGCGTCGGCTTCGAAGCGGTCCAGGCGGATGGGGTCCGGGGTATCGCGGAAGATGGTGTTGTTGAAGTGCTGGTGGCTGCACTGGTTGGCGGCCCAGAACTGGTAGCCTTGGCGACGGGGGCCGGGCGGGACGAAGCCGGGCAGGCGGGGGCCGCCATCGAGGTGCCATTTGCCGACGAAGCCGGTGCGGTAGCCGGCGGCGGCAAGGGCTTTGGCGATGGAGGGGCCGTCCTCATTGAGGCGCAGGTCGTTGGCGACCATGCCGTTGCGATGGCAGTATTGGCCGGTGAGCAGAATGGCGCGGGCCGGGCAACAGACCGGGGTATTGGCGAACGTGTTGGGGATGGTCAGGCCCTGGCGCGCGAGGGCGTCAATATGGGGAGTTTTGACTTCTGTGTTGCCCAGACAGCCGACGGATTGGGCGCGGTGCTGGTCTGGCATGAGGAAGACGATGTTGGGTCGCTTCGGAACCTGGGCGGCAACCGTGGCCGCCGCGGCGTAGGAGAGGAACTGTCGTCTGCTGTTTGCCATTGCTTGGGCAGTCTATCGCAAAATGGCGGCGCTCACTAGGTAAGGGGCAAGCCATGCCCTTCAGCGCCGGCGGCAAAGGTCATTTCCCTGGTTTGCGGCTTGATTTCCGGGACAGCCGAGACGGTTTGCGGGTTCGCCGATTCTTCCGCGATCGTTTCGAGCGGCGCCGGAGCGGGAACTCCGTCTTGCGGGGTGCCCGCGTCGGTTTGCACTTGGCTTTGGTCGTCGACCGGCATGGCACTCGGGTCAATCAAATCAGCAGGTTGCAGGTTTACAGATTCTTCGCTCATTTGTTCGAGCGGGCCAGGAGCCTGGGACTGCCCGATGATTCTCGCGTTCTGCGTGAGCGGTGTTTTTGGCCTGGGATCAAGTTTTCGGAGCATTGTGTACTCTCGATAGCTGGCGTTCAGAGAGCGCTGCGGAGCTGCTTCCTCGCGTCGGAACTCTTTCAGCAGTTTGCTATCCGCGGCAATTTGGAAACCGTTCAGGCAATCGAGAGTCAAGACGCGGTTTTCCGGGACGCCTGGGTGAGCCAACTGCCCGGCCTTGATCATGCATTCTTCGTTAAAGGTGCGCTCATTGAGGTTCAGGCGCATGAGGCGCCACTGGGTATCAGCAATTTTTTGGCAGACGCCGATTTCGACCTGATCGCGGGGCTGCAATTTGTCGGTGTAGTCGGCGACGACGGCCTTGTACGCCTCGGGGCCTTCCCAGGGGAGCAGGACGAGACTCTCGAGGGCCGACATATCGATTACGCTGGAGCGAGCGCCGTTGCGGAGGCCGTTGAGCCGGACCTTCATTTTCCCGGTTTCTGTTGTTGGGCCAGTGCTTTTCTGGGCATTCTCGCGATTGAGTTCGGCGCGGCGGGCCTTTTTCTGTTCGTCAGTCAGTTCTTCCGGCATGGTGAAAATCCCTTGTAGAACTAGAACGCCCTGCCTGTTAGCCAGGTCAGGGCGCTGTTTTTGTAATCTAGATTGAAAACTTATTTTTATTGGTTGTGAACGACTTTGGGGAAGGGGGTAACAAGTTGAATTTTGGTATGTTTAGGCGGCAGATGAGCCTTGGCGAAGGCGACACGATCCGTCCACTCGAACGAGCCCAAATCATCCGAAATCCGCGCCACTACGTCGGCGATCCCGGCAAAGGGTTGCGGTTGATAGGTCCGCTCATCAACGAAGACGACGCCTTGATGCCTGAATCCCTTCGCGGGCCATGCCAGTAAGACCGGTGGTAATCTATGTTCGTCAAGCAGGAATCGCAACATCTACCGGATTTCGACCCAAACTCCGGGTGGCAGGGACACGGGAAAAAGAGATGGCTTTCGGTCGACGCGCGGTTCAGGATACACAAGCGGCCTCGGGGATCATTGATAGCGCGACGTCGTTTTCCGCGCTGGTCGAGGTCAACCGCAAAGCCTGGAAATGGCAGTAGCCGAGGCTTAACGCAACTTGGTGTCGTACTCCGCGTTGGAGGCTCGTTCCGTGGCTTCGAATGCGGCGCGGATCGCGTCCATGGCGGGCATCGGCGGCGGCGGGCGGGGCGGTTCGAGCACGAAGTAGTTCCGGTCCGCGTCAGTAAATTCGCCGGAGTAACTCGACGAGTTGCGCTCGGAGAACTTGACTCCGTCGGCGGTTTGGCGCGGCCGCGTGCTGACCGGGTTTTCGAGCTTTAGGCAAGCCCCATTCGGCGGGGCCGGGAAGGTACGCGAGAGCGTGATGCTCGAGTTACCGGAACTAAGTTCGGCTTCGATAAGTTCAGGGAGCGCGGCGGGGAATGCGGCTATCTCTTGCATAAGTGAAGTTACTCCAGCGGCTCCGGACCCAACTGTCGAAGAAACTCGTCGCGTTCGAGCGAGAGGGCGGCGCCTTCCCCGCCGCTGGTCGCCCAGGAGGCATAAGTATGGGCCCAATTCGCGGCTTGTTGGCGGGCGGCGGCGGCCTTGGCGGGATCGCTCGCCCGCAGACGGATCCAGCGCAGTCGATACATCTCGGCGATCTGGATGGCGCAGTATATGGCTTGAATTCCGTCGCGAATCAGCTTTTCGGCTTCTTCCAATCGATCCTCGCGCTCGGCCTTGCGGGCGAGTTGCCACCATACGGGGCCATCCTCATCTGGCTCGAGGCTAGCGGGCTTTTCCTTCTGTTGCGGTCCGCCGTATTCGACGCTCCGCAGAATGAGGGCGGCGTAGTCCAGCGCGAAACCCGTGGACGCGGGATCGGCCGTCACTCGCGCGCGCAAGACCGCTGAATCGTGGGACCACGGAGCGAGTAGGTGCACTTGGTCGATGGGCTCGTCGTTCACAACGATGTTTCGAACGCCTAGCGCCGACATCCCCCCGGCTTCAAACCGCACAAATTCCGGGTTGGGATGGGATTGTTCGGCTTCTGCTTGGACGTCGTCAAGAATCTGATCGACGCTCCGGCCTTCCTTGGTGAGAATGTGCAGGCTGATTTGAATATTCCCTTCTGGATCGAGAAGCAGGGTCCGCCTCCCATCATCATTGACGTGCCAGCCCAACGCTACTTGGATCACTGCTTGGATGGCACCCGCGCCGAGCTTGGCGGTCTTGGCCTGAAGATCGGATGCGAGCATATTCGGCACGAAGCCGATCCCTTGGTCGCGCAACCTTGCGTTGACGGGATGCTCCGGATCGAGGGTCGCCAAGTCGTCGGACTTCGCAAAGTATCCGAAGTCCGCCGGTGTAAATTGGAGAGGGGAAGGGGCGTTGGCTTCGGCTAACGCGGATGGCGCTGGGACCGTGGGGACCGGTTCGGGGATGCTTGGCTCGGCTGGCTCCGGTTCCGGTAGCCGTTCCGGAACGATGCCCAAACCCGGACCCGCGGGAACCGTCTGCCCTTTGGGATTGGCGAGCACGAAGCTTTGCAGAGCGGTCTTCCAGACCGACTCCAGCGGCGAGCTGATCGATTCGGGGGCAAACAGTCCGATGTGGACAAATCGACCGCCGTCTTCGAAAAACGCGAATCTGACTTCGAACCAGGTGCCATCCTGTTCCTGGCGTCCTACCCCGGCTAACCCTTCTCTATTGCCCACGGACTCGGGGCCGAAGGCCGTGGGCCGGATGCCCTGAGAACTCAGGAGGAAGAGGCTCCAATCCTGGAGGGTTCCATCTTCGAACCCAGGCCGGGCGGCTACGGTGAGCACTACGGCGGCCCAGGGCGCGGAGACCAACGCCAGCGGGACAAAGGCGGTCGGTTCGCTGAAATCGACCTCTTCCGGAGGCAGTTCGTGCGAATTCCAATCACTGGGGACGGAGACTCGAAACGCCAGATCCGCGATGCGGGCGGGGATCTCAAGAACTGTGAACTCAGGTGAGGCAGCCATATGCTAGGGAAGGCGCAGGGAAGGCTACGAATCGATCACGAGGCTGCCGATTTTGGGGAAAGATAGGGACCGGGAGGCCAGCCCCTTTCGTTTTTGCGCGCCTAACGCGACGGGATCACTTCGGCGTGATGTGGATCAGCGCGCCGGGATTGGCGTCTTCGAGCATCCAGAGCGAACCATCCGGGGCCTGTTCGACGTCGCGGATGCGTTTGCCGACCTCCCAGCGCTCGGCCATTTTGGCTCCGCCTTTGCCATCGAAGACGATGCGGTTGAGCGATTTGGTGGCCAACCCGCTGATGAAACCATTGCCGTCCCATTGGGGGAAGGTTTTCGAGCCGCGATAGAACATCAGGTTGCCGGGGGCGACGACGGGTACCCAGTAGAGCACGGGCTTGGTCAAGTCGGCGCGGGTGTCGTGGCTGGGAATGGACACTTCGTTATAGTTCATGCCATAGGACACGAAGGGCCAGCCATAGTTTTTGCCCTTTTCGATCAGGTTCAGCTCGTCGCCGCCTCGTGGGCCATGTTCGACCTCCCACAATTCCCCGGTGGGAGAGAAGGCCAAGCCGTAGGGAGCGCGGAAGCCGCTAGCCCAGGTCTCCGCTGGGGTATCGTTGGCACTGGGGAAGGTATAGGTGCTGACGGGCTTGGCGGACTTGGCGACTTCCGTGTCGCGGGGGGGATCGATTAAGGAGATGGTGGCCGCGCCGGTTTTGCCGAAGTTGGGATTACCGGGGGCGGGTTTGCCTTCAAGGGTCAGACGCAGGATTTTGCCGACGGGCTGGTCGGGATCCTGGGCCGGGGTCATCCGTTGGCGGTCGCCGACGGTCATATAGATGAACTTTCCATCGGGCGAGAAGGCGATTTGCCCGCCGGCCTGACCGCCCTTGCCTCGGGGCAGTTGGCGCCATAGCACCTTGAAATCTTCGAGGCGGGGAACGCGTCCGGTAACTAGTTTGGCGCGGGCCAAGGCCTGGCCTCCGCCGTAGTCACCGGGCTCAATATAAGTGATGTAGATGCTCTGGTCGGTGGCATAATTCGGCGAGACGAAGACGCCGAGCATTCCGTTCTGGCCCTGCCAATAGACGGCGGGCGTATTGGAGAGAGGGGCGATTTTTTCTCCCGCCGAGGAGACGAGCCAGATGGGTCCGATCTTTTCGGTCACCAGCATTTGACCATCCGGCAAAAAAGCGATGCGCCACGGCAGTGAGAACGTGGACACGGTGGTCATTTTGAAGGGAAGCGTAGCTTCGGGGCTTTTCGGGCCCACATTGACTTGGGCCCAAGCCGCCGCCGCCAAGCCGAAAAACAGCGCCGCGCTAGTCATTGTCATCGTCATTCTCTTTGTTTCGCTAGTAAGAGCCATAATTCAGTATACGAGCGGATGGCAGCGAACAGGGAAACAAGGTGAACCGTCGGACCGGCATTTCGAGGACGCACAGCGTAGGTTGCTGTTAAATCGGGGTGATGGGGTCGCGGCAAGACCAAAGGCCCTCGTTTTCCCGCTTGGCCCGGCCCCCCCCAGAAGCTTAGTCGATGACTCTAACCGAAACCTGGGTACTCTGTCCGCCCTGGGTAACGGTCAGAGGGATGTCCATTCCCAGCGGAACGGATCGAGGGACCAGCGCATTTATCTGGAAGACCCCGACTTGACCAGGAGCGAGCCCGGCGAATTGAATCGAGAGTGCCTGGCCTCCTATCAGAACGGAGGGAGGAACCACCGCGACCGGCGTTGGAGCGGAACCCGCCGCGACTCCAGCCTCGATGACCGGCACTGTGTTGCCGAGTCCGGTCAGGTAGATTGTAATTGTATCTTCCCGATGGATCGGATTCGATAGCGTAACAAGCTCCTGATTTCGGGATCGCACGATGGTCGGCACGCCGGCGTCGAAACCAGCCACAGAGGATCGAAAGATACTGGGTGCCGTCGGCTGAACCGTAAGATTGAAATTGTCGCTAACGCCGCCCGGGGTTCGGAGGATCATGGTGACGTTCCCTTCGATTTGGTACGGCAACTGAGCGTTGATCTGGTTCGGCGAGACAAGGATCATTGGAATTGGCAAACCGTTGACCGTAAGGCAACTCTCCCCTAGCGCGGTGGGCAGCGGGATCACGCTGCTCGCCTGACTAACAGGACTTAGGTTAGAACCGAAGATGGTCACCAAGCTGCCTGGGGCAGCAATGGCGGTCTGGTCCGCTGCGTTCACGAGGCGATCTATCCGGGGGACTGTAACCGCCGAATCGTAGGTCCACGGCAAAATCGTGACTCCGCTGACCGACAGGTTGGCGATAGCGTTGCGGCTATAGAGCGGTGCCAGGGTCCGAGTAAAGACGGAGCCGGTTTCGCCCAACAAGGGAGCTTCTACCATGCGAGTTGATCGCATTTCGGAACCGACACCCACAAGATTCAACCGTTGAATGATTCCAGGGCTACCCAAGGATGCGGCAGTCGTCCGAATTCCAGTTGCATCGACAAAGGAGAACCCTGAGCTCGTCGCGCTGGATGCGTCGAACGATCGAACGGACACGAGCGAGGAATTGAACAGACGATTCCCAATCACGTATTGATCAAAGCTTGATGCCGCATAAGCTCCAGCTACTCCGCCGGTGTCTTTCCGGCCGACGGTGAACGTATCCACGTTCGCGTTGTAGAGAAGCAAATTGCCATCTGCCTGCGCGACCAGTATGGAAGCACCATTGGCACTGGCGACCAGCACGGTATTCAGGTTGATTTTGTTTTCGAAGATCCCAAGGGAGGGCAACTCCACCGCGGAGCGAGTCGTCATGTCGACTCGGTCAATGGTGTGATTCGGCCCAGCAACTCGACTCGCGACGAGAATCGCTCGTCCTGAAGCAGCGATTGATCGTGGATAGTGGCCACCCGGCATCCGAATAGGAGCCTCGGCTTGGAGGGTTTCGAGATCGAAAACGCTGATGATCTGGGCGTTGTCGTGGCCCACCAGGAGTTGGCGCCGGTCAAAAGTAACGGCAAGCTGCGTCGGGGTATTGCTCGTCTTGAGCGTGGCAATTTGACTATGCGACTGCCCGTCAAACACCAGTACCTGATTCCGGTCCTGACGCAATACGAAGTATCGGTCACGAAACGGGTCGGGCAGGATATCAACCAGCTTTCCCGGAACGTTGAGACTCAATCCCCTTTGGTCTGGCTCTTTGTTGTTGACAAGAATTCGCATGGGGAACGGCACATTGATTGCTTCGGCGGCCCGTACGGTCAACGTTCCGACATTGGTACCCTTCAGGTTCTGAAACGTCGCAGGATCTAAGCGAAGCGTAATTGTCGCCGGGGTTATCCCGGAACTAGGGCTGACGGTCACGCCGGCCATCGTTGTCGAGACGGTAAACGGAACGCGAGAACCTCCAATGCCCGAAACGACGACTTGCCGGGTAGTTGCTTGGCGCTCGCAAAACGAGCTCTGGAAGACAACGTCTTCGCCAGAAAACGCGACCCTGGGAAGCGATTCCAATGAGCCGATGGGGAAGATCGTGACGCCACTTTCTGAGATGGAGTAGAGCGTATTCCCGTCACTACTCATCAGACTGCGTCCCGAGAGGTTCTCCGATAGCTGGAGGCGCTCAATGACAGCCAAGTTGTCAATATCGAGTACCTGCAGAAAAGGAGGCTCTGAAGCAGTGGCGGAACCGCCACTCGTTGCTCCCGCTTTTGTCATTTGGGCAAAGATCAGGCCTCGGCTCGAATCCATCACGTGGCTGCCCACGTTGAGAATTCCAGAAGGATCGGGAAACTGAGCCACAAGGTTCCCTTGCTGGTCGTGTAAGGCCCACCCCGCCAGGTAGCTGGTACCCTCCCGGTTGACGCTCACTACCCGCGGCCCGAGGGGAGGCGACGAAACCCACGCCAAAGCTCGCAATCGACGCGTCGAAACGTCGAAACTGAACTGGACAGTCTGACCGTCGGACGCGCCACCCGCCGCGACTCCATAGATCTTGAGACCGTCGCCGGATGTCGCCATCGAACTGGCCACGATATTAGTCGGAGCGTTCCCAACTGGCGTGGGTAAGGTCTTTGTGGTAACTCCCTGAATCGTGTCGAGCGTCAGCGTTATGCCAGTGGCTGGATCAAGTAATATGAAATCCGTCGTCGTGACGATAAGCGCCTTGTTATCAATACCGAAGGCAACTCCGAGGGGCGGTTGGCCCATCGAGAAGGTCTGTCGTGTGTTCGATACGAGGTCCAAGATCGATAGTGAATTCTGGCTGGACGCCGGTGCCTGGAAATTGCCATAGTGGCAGATCACAAGATAGCGACCGTCCGGGGAAAGCGCCAGGGAACTCGGAAACGGAGCGACGTTGATTGAGGTCTGAACCGAGCTGGTGGAAAGCGATACGACATCTACGCGATTCGCCGTGAAATTGGCAACGTAGAGCACCCGCCTCGCCTCATCCAACGCGAGGTCCGACGCTTGGCCGCCCACCGCAACGACACGTCCAAACGTGGCCGCGTGACCGGTAGCACCAAGACATAAGGCCAGCAGCAGCAAACCAGTTGAGCGCACTCGACGACCGAATTTTCCAGGCATAATTAACTCCATCGAAATTGAAATTCTTCTTCTGACGTCCAGTCTTTACTCTTGGCCGGGCAATCCGACCGAAGGTGCCCATCTTGCAGGCAGCCGAACGACTTTGACTTTACGCCAATGAACTATCTTTCTTGACCAGCCATCTTGACCAGCCACATACAGCGCATTGTCTATTTTCGTTTCTTGAAAGTAGCTTTTGACAGCTATTATTCTTCGGTCTTGCGACGACGTAGCACAATCAACCCGATAAAGGCCGCCGCTAGCGCCGCGCAGATAATTCTGACCATTGATTCATCCATGTTTTTTCTCCTTTTTCCTACGACCGGCTGCGATAATCTTTCGCGCCGGGCACTTCAAAGCCACACCACCTAGATGCTATTCATCATTGGCAGCAATTCCCGCATAATCTTGAACGCCATTGGCCCGACGGTTACGACGAACAATGACGGCAAGATGCAGAAAAAAATCGGGAAAATCAGTTTAACGCCGAGCTTGGCGGCCTTTTCCTCGGCGATCTGGCGGGCTTGAACCCGCATATAGTCGGCGTGAGCTCGCAGGCTTTGGGCGATTCCAGTTCCGAAGCGATCGGCCTGGATTAAGACGGCAACTAACTTTTTCAAATCTTCTACAGAGGTTCGTTCAGCCAGGTTGCGAAGGGCCTCGACCCGTCGCTTTCCCGCTTTGAGCTCCAAATTCACCATCGTGAACTCCTCGGCGATCTCCCGATGGGCGTGCTCCAGTTCCTTGGCGACCTGCATGATGGCTTGATCGAGGCCCAAACCGCTCTCAACGCAAACGACCAGAAGATCGAGCCCGTTTGCCAAACCTCGCTGAATTTCCTTCTGTCTTTTTTGCGACTTGATTTTGACGTACTCATTGGGGCCGAAGAATCCTGCGGCCGCCGAGGCGAGGATGGCTAAAATTTTGTTTGATGAGTCAGATTCCGAGTTGGCGACCAAAAGACTCATTGCCACCGGCATCGCAACGCCGAAGAACACTTTGCATCCATACAGGATCCGCAAGGCGTTTTCGCCCTTGATCCCAGCTCGGATGAGACGCCGCCGCATGACGGTTACGTCTTTGGGAGAGGTCGGAAGAACCGTTCCCATCTTCTTGATGAGATCGTGAAAGACGAGGCTCGGGTGAGAAGGGATTCGCTCGGGGACATGGACACCAGCATTGGTGACCCGCTCAATCGCCTCTTTGGGGCGAACCCACATCCGCATTCCAACCAGCGAAATGGCCAGAGCGACAGCAAAGAACACGACAAATGTGAGTAAGAACGCCATGCCTTAAACCTCTATGTCCACGATCTTCTGGATGAAGAAATAGCCGAGCATTTGTAACGCAACAGCCGCCACCATCATGATGTTTCCCATCTCGTCGTTAACGAAGAACCGAACGTAGTCCGGATTCGTCCAAAAAGTCAAAACGGCGACACCGATCGGAATACTACTAAGCGCGATCCCGGTCATCCGTCCGTGAGCGCTGATGGCCTTGATTCGTCCTCGAAGTTTGAATCGTTCGCGAATGATGTACGCCAACTTGTCCAAAATTTCGGCAAGATTTCCGCCGGTTCTTTTTTGCAGCATTACGGCGGAGACAAAGAACTGCACATCGAGCAGGGGTACACGGTGGCCCAATTTCTCGAGCGCCAGTTCGAGAGGCATCCCGAGGTTGTGCTCTTCAAAAGTGCGGCGAAACTCTCCGGCAAGCGGCTCCTGGAATTCCCGGTGGATCATTTCCAGCGAGACCGAGAAACCATGGCCAGCCCGCATTGAGCGCGCCACAAACTCCAAGCTCTCCGGAAACTGCTCTTCGAACTTGGCTATCCGGGAACTTCGTGTCCGCGCCACATGAAGAATCGGCAGGAACATAAAGCCCAAAGCTGGAACGAAGGCGAAGTGAACCAGTTGAGGCGGCAGGAAGAACCAAGCGACGGCGAACGCCACGAGAAAACAGCCTAGACAAGCGTGCACCAGCCGCGCCACACCCCATTTGAGACCGGCCTGCTCCAGCATCGTCTGGAGTCGGTCTTGCAATTCCAGCTTCTGCAGAAGCCGAAGCGCAACTTTACCGGTCGTTAGATCTTCCTTTGAAATCAGATCCAGCTTTTTCGTGGGAGCCTTCGCGACCTTAACAGGAGCGCCCTGCAGACGACTCCGCACTTTCCCAAGGTCAATGTTGCGGAAATAGCGATTGACCAGCCACCAGGCACCCATGGCCACGGCCCAGACCAATACGAGAATTGAAAGAAAGGTGAACATGTTGTCGATACCGGTCAGTGGGTCAAATCTAGAATCCAAAGTTGAGGCTACGGAACCTCTAGTACTTCATCGAACAAATCGGTCCTTAACTTGATACCCGCGGCAAGTAATTTTTCGTAGAATTTCGGACGGATGCCTGTGGCGGCGAATCGACCGAGGACTTCGTTGTTGGGGCCCAAGCCCCGTTTCTCGAAAACAAAGATATCTTGCAGCGTTACGACATCGCCTTCCATTCCCGTGACCTCAGTGATGCTGGTCACACGGCGCGTCCCGTCGGAGAGTCGAGCCGCTTGCACAAAGATGTGGACCGCACTGGCGATCTGCTGCCGAATGGAGATCAATTGCATGTTTGCATTGGCAAGTGAGACCATCACCTCCAGCCGAGCGACCGCATCGCGTGGGGTATTGGCGTGGACGGTTGTCAGCGAACCATCGTGGCCCGTGTTCATCGCCTGCAACATGTCGAGCGCTTCTCCGCCGCGGACTTCACCGACAACGATTCGGTCGGGCCGCATACGCAGCGAGTTGATCAGTAGCTCCCGCTGGCGGATTGCTCCGTTCCCTTCGAGGTTCGCGGGGCGGGTTTCGAGCCGAGCGACGTGAGGTTGTTTCAACTGAAGCTCCGCTGCGTCCTCAATCGTTACAATTCGTTCCTTCGGAGCGATAAAGGCCGATAGCGCGTTAAGAAGGGTTGTCTTGCCGGCACCGGTACCACCCGCGATGATGATATTCATGTGTGCTTTGACGGCGGCCTCGAGCAATTCCATCATCCCCTGCGTGAGCGCTTTTTTCGAGACCAGATCGGCCGGCATCAGCTTGTCCTGGGAGAATCGACGAATCGACATCAGGGGCCCATCGAGCGCCAGCGGCGGGATGATCGCGTTGACGCGGGAACCGTCCGCCAGTCGAGCATCGACCATGGGGTTGGATTCGTCGACTCGGCGTCCGACTTGAGACACAATCTTGTCGATGATTCGCAGCAAATGCTGATCGTCACGAAAAGTAACGTTTGTGAGTTCGAGCAGCCCTCGGCGTTCAACATAAACCTGTTTGCTGCCGTTGACGAGGATGTCGGAGATGGTCGGGTCCGCCAAGAGCGGTTCAAGCGGACCGAGGCCAAAGACTTCATCGAGCACTTCGTCGCAGATCTGCTGTTTTTCGACCGAGCTGAGCAGCGTCGGCTCTCCGTCGATTAAGGTGATGAGCGCCTGACGAACCTCGCCCCTCACCCTTTGGTTGTCAATGGTGGCGAGAGCTTCCAGATTGATCTTGTCGAGAAGTTTTCGGTGAAGTGTAAACTTCAGTTCCTGATACTCAGGCTTCGGCCCAGATCGTTTCTGGGTCGAATTCTTCATCAGGCGTTGTTCCCAACTCAGTTGTTGGGCGGTTTTAGGTTCGATACTGGAAATGGCCATTTAGGTCTCCATCAACGCGATTTGAACTTGTACGGAACGGGTATTTTAGATCTGCGAGAGTGCCGGACTAGACCCGAATAAGGTGGATGTCTTCTTCTTTTCGGAGGCCGTAATGCCAGCGATTTTGCCGGCCAGCCCTTCGAGGGCTCGGACGAGTTCACAGTCTCCGGTGAGCGGCTCTCCGCGAGTCACCACGCGGTGAAGAGAAAAGTAGTCATTCGGAAGGGTTGTGTGGACGCCCGCGCTGAACATCTTCCCCAGATCGTTGCCATCGAGACCGTCCTTTCGGTTGAGCCGGTTGACGATCACACGCAACCTCTCACGATCAAAACCGAGTTGCTGGAGCATCTGGAGCGCCTTTCGGGTGAGGTGCAGGCTGGGAAGTTCCGCGGTCGTGACCAGAAAGCCGGAATCAGCATGAGCGAGAGACATTAAGCTGGATTTGTCGAATACGGTCGGAAGATCGAGGATGACGAAGTCGTAGAGAGTCCGCACCAGGTCCATGACCGTTTCGAGACGCGCGGCGTCGACCGGCGCCAGGTGGGGTTCGTCGGGACTCGCAAGGACATCAACACCATCAACGTCGGTGACCATCGCCGCGAACGATATGGGATCAAGCGGTGGGTCAACCGCCATGGCGTCCAACAGCGATTGTGGGTGCTGGACCTTCAGGTAGAACCCGATCGTTCCTCCCATGAGGTCGAAGTCGGCCAGAAGCACCCGCTTTCCAGTCAACCGACGAATGGCGAACGCAACCTGCGCGGCGATCGTGGAGGCTCCCGATCCAGGCTTAGTGCAAGCGAAAGACACGACCGTGGCAGCGCTCCGGGCGGCTCCTGGTTCTGGTAGGCTGAGACGAGCGATTCGGCCGGCGGCCTCGCGCTGCGATTCGTGATCGAACGGCTCGAAGAGGAACTCGGTCGCTCCCGCCCGCAGAACTTTGACAATCGCCTCTCCGTCCTGGCGGGCGTGGAGCCCAATCGCGTGAACTTGCGGGCGGTAGGCGGACAGGAACTGTAGAGTCGCACACGCCGCATCGAGATCCGACATCACATCGACGAGGACGACCTGAGGAGCCATCTGACGAAGCCGCAGATCGAGCGCCTGCTCCGAAGGATAGGCGCGCAGATCGGCGATGATTTGGAACGTTTTTGCGGACGACAAAGATTTGCTGAATCGCTCCGCGAGGTCGCGGTTCGGCGAAATAAGCAGTGCCGTTAATGTGTTGTCTTTGAGACTCATTGCAATTTGCTTTGCCTAGAAACGTGTGCAGCGACCGGAACATCCTGAAGTAACCGAACTGGGAGCGGCTAAGTGGTCTTACCGCGTCCCCCGAGAAGGATGTTCCGGAGCCCGCGCCCTTGCTTTTTGTCTGTCGTCACTTGTTTGGGGGGAGTCTTGGAGGCTGCATCGCGCTTACTCGTCGACTCATTGATTGTCGGGAGAAACTCACGTGGAAACTCGAGAGATGGTTTTTGGTCAGTACTTGAGAACGGCGTGCTGATTTCCGGGGTCACGAGAACGATCAACTCGGTTCTCGACTTGTTCTCTGATCTGCTCTTGAACAGGGTGCCCAACAGCGGGATTGCGCTTAGGCCGGGGATTCGAGAGGCACTATCGGTGAGCCGGTCATCCATCAGTCCACCGATCACAAAGCTCTGGCCGAGGCCAAGCTCAATGTTCGTTTCGATGCGCCGAGTGGCCAGGGCGGGGATGTTGAAACCCGAGATGGAGACTCCATTGGCGATATCAATCGTGTTGACTTCCGGTTTGACATACATCTTGATTGTGTTGTTCTCGGTCAACTGCGGTTTGAAATTGAGTCGGATTCCGAATTCGCGGAATTGAATGGTGACGGCACCAGCGTTTCCACCGCCTTGGAGCACGGGCACGGGGAACTCGCCTCCGACAAGGAAGGTAGCAGCTTGGCCATTTTCAGTCGTCAGGTTCGGTTCGGCGAGAATCTGGAGAAGTCCTCGACCTTGCAACGCCTTCACGAACGCCCCGATGTTCAAATCCGGGCGAAAGGCAAAGATATTCAGAGCGTCCGAGATAGAGAAACGTGAGCTCTGGGAGGCGGAGCCGGCTCCGCCCCCGACCGACGTCGGCGACGGTGCCGGGTTTCCGCCCGGGTCGATCCGGCCGATTGTATTCCCCGCACCGGTACTGAGGAGATTGACACCGAAGCTCTCGGCGACATTCCGATTCAACTCGGCAAATTTGACGCGAAGCAAGATCTGTTTTTCGATCTTCGGCGGAGGCAATCTTAGATTGTTGACGACCGACTTCGCCATCGGAGTCGCAATGGCCAATGCTCGGTCGATCACGGGTTGCGCGGAGACTGTCCCGTTCAAGGTTACGGTATCGCGGGCTGACTGCAACTGGATGTCTTCGGCTGGAAAGGTTGCCTTCAGAATTCGGCGGATCGGTTCTAGATTGTGTTCCACGGTAATGTTGTAGAACTCTCGTTGACCTGCCTTGGACCAGACGATAAGGGTGGCGTTCCCATGGGATTTCGCATGGAGCAGAATCTCCCGATTGGTCACGGCGACATAGTCGACCGTTTCGGGATTGCTCGTCGAGATGCGACCGATGTCAGCGGGATAGTCGACCACGACACTGCGTCCGACAATCATCTTGAGCTCTTGCATGGTCTGGGCCTTGAGCGGCGAACCGCCAAAGGCAGCGCACAGAAACAGAGCCCCGGCAAACCGTCCAAGAACGGAAATCGTTCGACTTTTATGCAGCATAGTCATGGTAAATTCCTTTTCTTCGTTCGCGATGATCAACATTGCCTAAGTAGCCTTGCCTAGTTTTTGCGCGGGCTGACGGTTTCAACCGTACGGATAGTCCCACGAAAGCTGATGATTTCGTCCGGTGGCGGAGGAGGGGCCGGCGGTGCCATGGGGGTGGGTGCCGGTGCGAGCGCCGCGGCAACCACGTTAGGACGGGGACGCGCGACTCGAACCGGGACGGCCTCGCTGTCGCCTTCCTGCGCCGGGCCGCGACTGTTCCGGTTCCGAGCCGGGCCGCGGCGGGCACCGAACAGGTCTCGAACATCGCGACCGGGGGTCTTTTCGATGTTGTGATCGCTGCCGTTGCGCAGGACGAGTTGGATGCGTCCTTCCTGACTTGCCAGAGTCAAGGTCTCGGCCTGATCGGGTGAGACGAGCAAGGTAACGGTGCTGGCATTAATCGCCTGGCCTTTGGCGTCAGGTTGGTAAGTCTGTCCGGCCGAGAGAACGGTGATGTTTTGAAGAACCGTCGTCGTAACGGTGTCGACCGATTCGGGCGCTTTGCCGGTGAGCAGGATATCGACCCGCATTCCGGGGAGGACAAAACCTGCAACGCCAACCACCTCGGTTACCCGAACGGTTACGGCTCGCATGCCGACTGGAATGATCGGAGCGATGCCGAGTCCGCTTCCGCGGGCGGCGAGACGTCCTTCCTGGATGGGTTCGTCGAGCAGAATGTTGCTCATTAGGGGCCGATCCATGACTTCCTCTACCTTAGAGAAAGCGCCACGCGGGAATTGAGTTGCTGTCACTTTGACGATCTTGACGTCGCCAGGTTTGATCGTTCCCCCGACAGTCAGCGGCTTTGCGGCCACCACGATGTCTTTCAAATCAAGCTGTTCCGGTGCTTTTGTTGGTGCGCCGGCACGAGCCGTCATTTGATAGAAGATGCTCGACACAACGAGTGCGAACACGAGGCTGACGCCTAATACGGTTGCGAATCTACGATCCATGAGGTTTGCCCTTCCGTTTACGACTTGCTTTTTCGCCCGAGCGAGCCGGGCTGGTTTAGACGAGGTGAGGCGAGATGCCTACGATCTCGCCAGGAGAGTGAGCCAAGCACCTGCCGTGATGGCCGGTGCGTAGGGAATGAAAGGAGAGTTGGGGCCAGAGCGGCGCTGGATGGTTGCTTTGAGCCAACGAAAGCCGAGCACAGCTAAGGCGAGAATTCCGCCGACGCCCGCGGCAAAGATCGCAGCTTGAACAGAGGCGGTTGCGCCGCCGAGGATGGCACCAAAGCCAGCCATCAACTTGACATCTCCGCCTCCCATTCCACCGAGGAGGTAGAAGACGAGAAAGGCGCAGAAACCAACCACAAGCCCTAGTAGCGACGAGCCAAGCTCGCTCCACCCGCCGGTAACCGTGTGGTAGGCCACACCGGCAACCATTGCGCCGAGAGTGGTCCAGTTCGAAATAGTACGAAAGCGGAGATCTTCGACCACAGCGGCAACGCCGACGAGGAGAGCCAGCAGAATCTGGATTTTCATGGTCTTGCCCCCCCAGCCGAGGAGGTCGAAACTGGCTCTGATCGCCTTGTCGGTCTGGAAACGGTAAGCAGAGTGGGGGCAAGGATCCCCGAGCGGAGAGCAAATTCGGCCAAGGTTTGGCCACCCGGCAGTTCCCAGGATTCAGATTGCGATGTCTGGGCGGCAGCGATAGCGGATCGGCGCGACTTTGGAATTGGATGTGACATCACTCTTGGCCCTCTCCTGTAATTTCGGCAGAACGGTTGGTTTTCATTAGGCCATCTGTGACGATTTCCTTAGAACGTAGGTCCTGGGTACCAAGGCCCCCGCCGTAGACGTTGGAAGCCACTGTTAACACCCGTCTCGTGAACAAGATGGCGTCTTTGTCGGAGGCGACGAGCTGCCAATTCGGATCTCTCTTCAGGTGAGTCTGGAGCGGCCAGCCGATTGGCAGAAGCGCACTTTCAAACTGGTATTTGTCCAAAATCGCCGCCCATTCCGGAGCTCCGTTCATCAGGGCGATGTAGTCTTTGCCGATTTCGGGACCAAAAAAGTCGCTTCGACCGTCGAAAAAAACCCGCTGTGTAACCGGAAAGCGATAGAGGAGGTAGTCGCCCCACTCATCGGAGGCGAGCACTCGGCGACCGGAGATACTCTGGAGGTTCTGCTCGATTAGGGCGATCGGAAAGCGCTGGACCGGAAATTGTCGGGGCCAAGCGATTGGTTTGTCAAGGAAGATGAGGGCAAGCACGGGCGCGGCGACCCAGATGGAATTGCGGGAGAACCGAGGGAACAGGTCGGAGGACAGTTCGTCGAAGGTGCGCGTGATGGAACGGCGCGCGGACGATGCCACAAACGCCCGCCACCAATCGGAGAATTCGGCGGCGATACGCGGCGCGGCGACCAGGAGGAAGACTGGGACGTGGCGAACGGCTCCGAGCGAGAGATGGGCCCATAGCAGCACCAGCAGAACGTCGCTCCAACGCCCTTTCCGCGCAAGGCCAGCGCAGGCGGCGGCTCCCGCCAAGAGAAGAATTTCGTAGAAGAACATGGCTTCGCTGCGGAAGACCGGTGATTGGAACTCGTCGACGACGTTTTTGATCCAGTCCGAGCGCAGGTAGTGGAAGACGTGAATGTGGAGTTGAATTCCGTATGGATTGATCGCGCTGGCAGCTAGGCACGCCGCGCCGACGACGGCGAAGCGCTGGGCGGTAAGGTACTGCCGACTGAGCAACTGGCCCACGACGATAGCCCCGAGGCAGGCGATGAGGGCGAGAAAGCCACCATGAAGATTCGCCCAAAGCAGAGTGAGAGGAACGAGCAACCAAAGGCGGCGAGTCGGGCGCTCCAATTCGGAATCGACTAACCAGAGTGCGCCAGCCAGAAAGAGTAAAGTGAACAGATGAGGCCGGGCTAGGTAGTGAATGGCGGAGCAGCCGCTGGTCAGCAGGATGATGCCCAGCGCCAATAAAGGCGAAGCCCCTCGCCAAAGCATATGCCGAAAGACGATGAGGAGATAGGCGGGGATGAGCATGCCACAGAACAGGACAACCCCTTTCAACCCGGCCCACTGGTGGAGGTAGGAGAACAAGAGTTCCGCCAGCCACTCCCACGCGAACCACGGGGCACCGGGTTTGGAGAACGAAAACATGTCCGTGTAGGGAACGGTGCCGTTTTGCCGCATCCAATCGCCAGCGCGGATATGCCAGCCGGTGTCGCCGTCCGAAAGCAGCGCCAGCCAGCCATTCGGGCCGGCCAAGAACAACCAGATGATCAACGAGAGGAAGAGAAAATCAGCCAGCGATGGGGACCAAACAGAACGTTTGGGTTCAAGAGGGGAATCGGTCTGGGGAGTTGTCATTGAGTTGCGCCGCGATCCACATGCCCGAGGGCTATTAGGTTGATCGGACGCCCCCCCCAAGAACCTTAGGCGGATTGTCGTTTCGCGAGAGAATTAATTTCAGTCTCCTGCCGCTGTCCGAGAATGCGGGCCGATTGCAGGGCGAGATCGAAGCGGTCTTTTGCCGCCGTCTTCTCGAAGATGTGCATGAGGTGGACCTTGACGGTGCCGGGCGTAATCCCGAGTTCGGAGGCAATCTCCCGATTCTTCAGCCCGCGCGTGACCAGTTCCACGATGCCGCGTTCGCGCGGCGTGAGCGTTGGGTGAGCGCGGCCGGAGTGCTCCGCCCAAGCGCCGGACAATTCGGGCTCGATCCAAATTCTGCCCTCGGCCGCGTGGCGAAGGCATTCGCAAAACAGTTCAACCGTTTGATTCCGACGGATCACTCCACGGGCTCCGGCCTGCAGCGACCGGATCAACTCCGTCTCGCCCAGATCGGCGACCCAGAGAACGGCCGCCGAACGGGGGGAAAGAAGGACCAGTTCAGCGAGAAATAGGGCGCTCTGCCGATAGCCAGCCGCGTTGTCGAGCAGAACCACGTTGGGCTGGAGGGCGCGGATTTCGCTGCGCGCCGAAGCCCAATTCGGTGCGCTACCGCACAAGTTAAGAACTGGCGACGAATCGCAGACGCGTTTGAGACCTTCGATCACCAGAGGGTGGGACTCGCACGCAAAAACGGAAATCTTCTCCATCTTGAGCTATCGGCAAACATAGCCGAAACACGAGGGGGCTAAGGCAAATTGGAGGGTGGACTAAGTCAATTCCCTGCCCTTGGTTTCGGGAAGCTGAAGTTGAAGAGGAAGGGTCCCCGAGAGTGAAAACCGTGGCGGTCATTTAAAGCCCGGCCGACAAGCCCTCGCGGTCGGCGGCGGCGAGAGCGAAGCAGACACGCCCGGATTTTTGGCGATGTCCGTGAACGGACGAGGAGGGAGGGGCTTGTTCAATTCCCCGCAGTTGGTCTCTGAAACCCGAAGATCAGGTAGCGACCGGGAGCGAAAACGCGGCGGTTATTCCGCGCGCGGCACCGCTGCCTTGGCCGTCGGCGGGGGCGATAGGGCCGCAGACATGATCGCCGTCATAGCGACGCCGTTAAGGATTTGGGCAACTTGGGCGGGGCGATATCGGGTGATCGCGGGGCGGCGGCGGCGCTTGAGAGCTTGGATAACTTTGGGCGAAGGGGGACGCGGGGCGGTTCCGGGAGTGATGGGGTCTGCGGCGGCGATTGAGGGCCTGGCCAATCTGGGCGGGGCGATATCGGGTGGTCGCGGGGCGGCGACGGCGTTCCGAGCCAGGGCAAGTTCGGGCGCGGGGGGACTAGGTTAATTCCCTGCCCTTCGTCTCCGGAAGCCCGAAGATTAACAGGCCGCCGAGAGCGAAAAAAGCGGCAGTCATCCCTAGCGCGGCACCGATTCCTTCGCGGTCGGCCAGGGCGCCGATACCGGCGGGGGCGAGAGCGCTGAAGACGCGGCCGGCGTTGTAGCAAAGCCCTTGGGCGGTGGCTCGGATCCCACTCGGAAAGAGTTCGCTGAGGATGGCACCAAAGGCGCTGTAGTAGCCGTGGCCGAAGAAGCCGACAAGGGGGCCGAGCGCGAGCAAGAGTCCCGGGCTTTGGGCGAGGTTGCCGTAGAGATACGTCACGATGGCCGCACCGAAGAGGAACGAAACGAAGACGGGGCGGCGGCCGAAGCGGTCGGCGAGGAAGCCGAAGCTCAAGTAGCCGACGAGGGCACCGAGTTGCATGGGGATGATCCAACCGGTGGAACGCACGATGCTGAGGCCCGCACCGCCTTTCTCAATGGGCGAGGCGAGGTACGCGGGGACCCACGTGAACAGTCCCCAGTAAGCGAACAGGATTAGGCTGGACATGCAAATCGATACGAGGACATAACGACGGAGCGGCGGGCGGAAGAGGGTGCGAAGCGGCACGCGCGGGGCGGTGGGCGACCAGACGGCCGGTTCGGGCACGGCGCGGCGGATCCATAAGGTCAGCAAAGCAGGGAGTATACCGAGGGCGAAAAGCGGTCGCCATCCGTAGGTCGGAAGGATCGCCGCGGCGAGTAGGCTGGCGAGGATGTAGCCGATGGCCCAGCCGGATTGCGTGATCGCGATTGCCTTCCCGCGGTGTTGGCTCGGCCAGGATTCGGCGACCAGGACGGTCCCGGCGCTCCATTCGGCACCGAGGCCGAAGCCGACGAGGGCGCGCCAGAACAGGAGCTGTTCGAAGCTCGTGGCCGTGGCGATGGCCGCCGTAAAAAGCGAGTAGGTGAGGATGGAGCCCATCAGAACCTTGGTCCGACCGTAGCGATCAGCCAAGTAGCCCGCGAGGGTTCCGCCGAGGGCCGCCGAAAACAGCATCGCGGTCGTCAGCAATCCGCTTTGAGTGCCCGAGAGGGCGAACTCCTTTTGGATCGAGACGAGGGCGAACGAATAGAGCATGACGTCCATGGCGTCGAGCATCCATCCGAGCATCGCGGCGAGAAGGGTCCTCCACTGGACCGGCGTGATGTCTTTAAAAAAGGACAAGCTCCCAATATAGGTCATAAAAAGAACCGATACCGAACCGTGCCCAAGATTTTCTACAATGGGCTTACCGCGTAGTGTGACTGCCCCTTGTTGTGGCGCTTCCCGTTTATTTGAGGCAAGGCTCCATGACTGCAATGTTTTGGCCCGTCGTGATTTTCATGGCGATTTCGCTGGCGATTGGGTTGTATACGTACACCCAGGTTCGTGGCTCCAGCAAGAATTACACCGTTTGCAACAAGGCGATGCCGTTTATCGTGATCGGCACGGCGTTGATGGCGCAAGCCGTGGACGGCAATGCGACGCTGGGCAACGTATCGATGACTTGGTCGACGGGATTTTGGACCGGGGCGATGATTCCCCTTGGCTTGGCGGCGAGTTTGTTCTTCGTCGGCCGATTTTTGGCGGCACCGCTGAACAAAATGGACCTGCTAACGCTGCCCGAGTTCTTTTACAGGCGGTATGATCGCCAGACAGAGGCGCTGACCTCGGCGTTGACCATCGTTTGTTTCACCGTGGTAATTGCAGGAAACCTGTCGGCGGTCGCTTGGATATTCTCGGTGGTTAGCGGCTTGAGCTACGGCACGTCGCTGATCATCACGACGACTCTGATCGTGGTTTACACAATGGCCGGTGGGCTGTTTGCCGCCATTTGGACCGATTTCTTTCAGATTCACGTAGCGCTCGTGGGCTTCGTCGGTTCGGCTGCGTTCGTGATTTGGAAGTTCGGGCTCGGCGAGTTGCTGGCGAAGGTGCCGGTGGAGAAGCTAGACTTCCGCGGCATCACGTCGGTCGAGCACGGTGCGCTCGTGAACTGGGCGGCGATGATCTCGCTGGCTTTTGGCAACGCCATGGCGCTGGACTTCATGGAACGCGTGTTTGCGGCCAACAGTCCGCGGACGGCGCAGCGGGCCTGTTACTACGCTGGTTTTCAAACGATTCTGATTGGAATGTCGGCGTCTTTGCTGGGGCTGGCGGCAGTATCGCTGGTGCCGACGATTGGCGATCCGCGGATGGTGCTGCCGACGATGGCCGCCGAACATTTGCCGTATTGGTTGGGGGTGCTCGTGTTCGTTGGAGTGCTGGGCGCGTCGATGTCGACGGCGAACGGGGCGATGCTGGTGATCTCGGTGGTGCTGGCGCGGAACGTCTATCAGCGGTGGTCGAAGACGGCGGTGAACGACTCGTTAATGTTGCTCCTCTCTCGCGTGTTAGCGATTCCGACGGCGGCGG
>JANODS010000450.1:0-4490 GCA_031412835.1 Acidobacteriota bacterium
GTCCCCCTGCTGGCAAAGTAGAAATGTCCTCTTTTGCCCGGGTCGTTGAAAAGTGCATGTTAGTCTGGGCCTGCCGGTGAAGCGGAGACGGGCAATGCTGGCGAGCACCCCGATCAAGGAATAGCCGGTCGGAACTCATCGCGAACGATGGGCAGGACATGTACCTCCCGGCGTGTTCTCTTACCTGGCCCGGGCCCGACCAACGGGAGGCGGTGCCCCGGCCCAGGGTGAACGCCACATCGGACCGATAGATTCCGCATTGCCTAAAAAACGCAGGTCGTAGTCCGCCGCAAAGTGGCGGGAAAGTGATCGTCGCAAACCCTCCTTCAACGATGAAAAAGAACCCCCGGCTTACCGGCCGGTTCGTGCGGAGGGTTTCCCGGTAGCGGGCGACCTTGACGCACCCGCCACTTCGCCAGTTTCGACGCATCAGTCGCCCTCCCCGGCTCGGCGTCCCGAGCCTTGTGCCGCCTTCCATATCGGCGGGGCCTTCTGCAAGTCGAATTTCTCGTTCCAGTTGCTGCGGGGCGCGTCTGGCTTCCGAGCCGACCGGACCGGCTTCGCCTTTGTGGGGACGGGCTCGACCGCCTTGGCCTCACATAACTCACAGGGCAAATAGCGCTCTTGATACCGCACCGCCAGCGAGCCGTCCAGCCGCTTCTCCACTCGAACCGTGGCCCCGCGTAACCCGCTCACAATCGACTCCCGTTTGATCTGGTACAGCACGCTGTCGAACCGCAGCGTGTAGTCATTGCGAACCTGCCGTGTCTCCACGTGGCTCCATGCGCCAGCCAAATTGTGCCCCGCCTCGATCGGCCGATGCGCATCGTCTGGACTCGTCGGCGCTACCGTCAGCTCACTCTCCCACCACACTAGATAACTCTCCTCCAGGTACTGATTGGCTTGCTCCAGCGTCGTCGCCCCAGCCACCCGCAACCCTTTCACCAGACGGTCTTGCGCCGTCAGAAAGTTTCGCTCCACCCGGCCCTTGGCCTGCGGCGAATGCGCCGCAATCCAGCCGATTCCCAGTTCCCCCAAGGCCCGCGCGATTTGCGTCGGCGGCATCTCCACCGGGTCTTTATCGACTCCCGGTTCGTCGCGCCGACGTTTCTCCGTCGTACAGAACAGGCTCGCCTTGTCGGTGTAGAACGACACGGGCCGCCCAAATTTCTTCACGTAGTTCCAAGCCAGTTTCATGTTCTCCTCGGTGGAGTCGTGCCGCACAAAGCGCGCAAACAAACGGCTCGTCGCATCGTCGATCATCGCGATCAGATAGATCGTCTCCCCTCGCCCCTCCAGCCAATCGTGGGTACTGGTGTCCCATTGCACCAACTCCCCAAATCGGCTCCGACGCGGCCGCCACAGGTGGACTTCATTTACCTTTTCCTTCTTGCCGCGCCATAGTTTCTTCCGCATCATCCACTGCCGCACCGTCTCTTTACTGGCTGCGATTCCATGTTTGTCTCGCAGGTACTCTGACGCCAGCGTCGGTCCGAAGCCCCGATAGACATCCCGCGACAGAATCTCCATCGCTTCCTGTTCGACCGCCTCCTCGATCCGCCGATTCGATGTCTTCCCGCGCAACCGATGCACCACCGCTTCGTCTCCGCGCCTCTTGAGCTCCCGCACCAGCCGCTTCACATGCCGTACGCTCAAACCTAACTCCTCGCCCGCTTGCTTTTGCGTGATTGTCTTCTCCGCTACTTTTCGCAGCGCCACCAGCCGGTTCCTATCGACTTGCGTCATCAGTAGTTGTCCTTCTTCCATCCCACCAGCCTGGGACTGTCAAGGGGACATTTCTACTTTGCTCAAAGGGGACATTATCACTTTGCTGCCACAGGGGCCTTCTCTCGATCTCTCGATCTTGAATCACGCTAACCCTGTGGCAGCAAATGGACCTCCATACCTCTCCGCTTTCGGCCGTTTCGCGCCGCCGCCATGCCCTTCTACAATGAATTCTCTATAGCCCAAGGAGCCAAGTGTCAAACCATGCGCCTTGGCGTCGTCCGCGTCCCCCCTCCGCGCCGACTACTCGCACGATGTCGAAGCCATGATCAAGGCTGACTCCGACGCCGCAGTCTACTACGTCTGCAGCCCCAACAACCCCTCCGGCACCGTCTCCTCCCGCAAGAATATCGAGTACCTCCTCGCCAATAATCGCCAATAAAAAGAAGGACGGCGTCGTCGTCGGCGGCGATGTCGCCCGCGCCATGGCTGACCACAAGGTTTACATCGGCGGTCTATGTCAAGGCCAGCGCCGCTTCGCCCAAGGCATGACGATCATCGCCAGTTACACCCGGTCACAAAATATGGATAGCGCCTACGGCACCACCGGCAACAGCTTCTCCGCCACCGTCGCCGGCCTCCAAAATGCCTACGCCTCGGAGCAGGAATACGGCCTCTCCAGCGTCCACTCCCCCAACCGCCTCTCCATGGCCGTCACCTATGAACTGCCGCTCTGGAAAACCAACCGTACCTTCGGCGGCTGGTCCTTCAACGCCATCAGCGTCATGCAGTCCGGCTACCCGCTCACCATCACCCAACCGAACGACAACAGCGTCATCGGTGCCAGCCACATGCGGCCCAACGGCACCGGCCTTTCCGCCGTCGTTGACAAGCCCTTCGCCCAGCGCCTCGACGGTTGGATCGACGCCGCCGCCTTCGCCCAGGCCCCGCAGTTCAACCTCGGCAACGTCAGCCGCACGAACCCTCTCCGTGGCCCTGGTCAAATTAACTGGGGCGTGTCGATCTTTAAGCCCCGCAAACGATACAGTAGGAGCCTATGAAAGGTCTCCTACTGTTCGTCTCGCTGGCTCTCCTCCTCCCCGCCCAAGTCAAACGCACCGATGTCATTCGCTCGACCACCCCGGCCGACGATGCCAAGGGCCTCGACCCCGCCGTACCCGATTCGGTCGCCATCTCCACCCACTTCGAACGTGTCGTCGTTATCCGCGTCAAGAACCAGGCCGGCCTCCTCGCCGCCATCGAAAAGCACGTCGCCGAACAAAAAATCCGCAGCGCCGTCATCCTCTCCGGCGTCGGCTCCGCCCTCTCAACTCATTACCACATGGTCACCAACCGCTCTTTCCCTTCGAAGAACACCTACCTTGAAGACCCCTCCACCTCCGCCGACATCATCTCCATGAGCGGCTTCGTGATTGACGGCAAGGTCCACTGCCATCTGACGTTTGCGGACACCGGCAAGGCTTTCGGTGGCCACCTCGAAGCCAACACCCGGGTCTTCACCTTCGCCGTCCTCGCCCTCGGCGTCCTGCCCGACAGCGAGACCCTCGGCATGAAGCGCTTTGACGACAAGACGTGGCGCTGAATCTTTCCATTAACGCTCCGCCGGCGCTCGTGATGGCCGCGCTCTCCACCCCATCCGGTCTGTCTGGTTGGTGGTCGCAAACCTGCGCTTTCCACCGAGGCGTCTACTATCTCGGCTTCGCCGACGGCGAAACGGCGCAAGCCAAAGCGCTCGAAATCTCCTCGCTACACTTTGCCCTCGAACTCCAAAACGGCATCCGCCTCCGCTGGGAACTCGCCCCCGTCCGCAACCACACCCACGTCACCCTCCACCACACCGGCGACATCGACCCTCGTCCCCTCCTCGAAGCCTTAAAACACTACTGCGAAAGCTAAATGTGCGAGCTACCGCGCTTTCTCACCAATCTACCCGTTTAAGCCGGAAGTTCCACCGCAATCTCCCGCAACTCCGACGTCGGACTTCGCTCGGCGCTCAGAACCTCCCAATATAATCTGATCCCCGCCCGCCCCGATTCGTGAAACTCCAATCTACGCAACGATTCGGCCGCGTGGGCCGCCGACAAACGCAAATTCGGATAGCTCAAGTGCGAAACAACTCGTATCAATCCATTTTCCGTGAGCGGACACGTGGCCCAGCCCTCCGAGACCGCAACGGCCCGGAACCAAGCCGTTGCAGCGTCATGATGGACGTGCGCCGAATCAAGAATACTCACCAGAATATCGACGTCAAGCAATCTGACGGTCATTCGTCATCCGCCAGATTGCGCACCATTCCAGTGGAGACCGCAACCGCTCCGTGCGGCCAATTCCTTAATTCTTCAGCCGGGCCATCTTGCTGGCGGCCTCCATCACGGCGTCGTCGATCTCTACCGTGATGCGCATACCAACACCATAGCATCAGGGCTTCGAGCCGCTAAGCAATAATCGCCTCAATCGGCTCCCCAAAATCAATATCAATCCTCTTATGCCCCGGCACCTCCAACTTCCTCGGGTCAATCCCCATCTGCCTTAGCACCGTCGCGTGTATATCCGTCACATAATGCCGATTCTCCACCGCATGAAACCCAATCTCGTCCGTCGCCCCATGCACCACCCCCCCCATAAACCCACCCCCCCCCAACCACACCCAGAACCCCAACCGATGATTGTCGCGCCCCGTAGTCCCATCCCCCCCCCGCGACCATACCAACACCCTCGCAAAAACCAACACCGAAACCACCAAA
>JANODS010000451.1:0-1087 GCA_031412835.1 Acidobacteriota bacterium
CCCCCCTCGAAGTCGATCTCTTCCTGAACGATCAAGCCCCCGGAGCCTACGATCGCCAAGTCGATCGCCTCTTCCGCTCCCCCCACTTCGGCGAACAATGGGCCCGCCACTGGATGGACCTCATGCGCTTCGCCGAAACCTTCGGCAACGATTGGAACTACGAAATCAACGGTGCCCATCACTACCGCGATTACCTCATCAGAGCCTTCAATTCCGACGTCCCCTACTCCCAACTCGTCCGCGAACACCTCGCCGGCGACCAACTCCCCAACCCCCGCCTCAACCCCGCCACCCATCTCAACGAATCCAAAATCGGCACCACCTCTCTCCGCCTCGGCGAACTCGGCCACGACGATTGTGTCCGCTTCCGCCAAATCCGCACCGACGTCGTCGATAACCAAATCGACACCCTCGGCAAGGCCTTCCTCGGCCTCACCATTGCCTGTGCCCGCTGCCACGACCACAAGCTCGACCCCATCCCCACCGCCGATTACTACGCCCTCTACGGCGTCTTAACCAGCTCCCGCATGGTCATGCAGTCCGCCGACCTCCCCAGCTCCCACGCCGCGGTCAAACAGCGCCTGGCAGCCCTCAAACCCCAAATCCGCCGTGAACTCGCCGCCACCTGGCGCACCGAAGCCGCCGCCATCCCCCGCTACCTCCAAGCTGCCCAACGAACCCTCGCTAAATCCCCCACCAACCCTGCCGACCTCGCCGATCTTAACCTGGACCGCCTCCAAGCCTGGGCGAGGCTGGAGGAAACCGGGGCGGCCTTTGAGGCGGGAATCCGGGGGATTCTTTCCGAAATCGGCATTCCACTGACCTTCAACCGAATTGGCAGCATGTTTTGTCTCTTCTTCACGGAAGCGCCCGTGCATCACCTTGACGATGCCAAACGCAGCAACACCGCCGCCTTCCGCCGCTTCTTCCACAAGGCCCTCGAAGAAGGGGTTTATTTTGCACCCAGCCCGTTTGAAGCGGGATTCCTTTCCCTTGCCCACACTCCCGCCGATTTGGAAGTCACCCTGGAGGCGGTGCGGCCCGCCTTGAAGTCCGCATTGGAAGGTTGGAAATCAACGACTTAAAC
>JANODS010000452.1:0-1831 GCA_031412835.1 Acidobacteriota bacterium
AACACGCCGTTCGTATTGCCGAGATAGATGTGGTCGCCGTAAACCACCGGCGTTGAGATGTAAGAACCCGCTCCGTTGGCGGCCCAAACCAGCCCCTCGTTTTTGTTCGTGTCGCTGGGCGTAAGGTCGCCTTTAGCGTCCGGCCGAATCGCGTAAACCGGTGCCTTGCCGCCGTGCGCATTCGTCAGATAAATCCAACCATTGGCCGCGAACGGCGTCGGGATTGGGTTGTCGCCGCCACCGCCAATTCGCCATCGTTCCTTGCCCGTTTCCAAATCGTAAGACACGCTCCACGGCCAACCGTTGGTGACCACCTGCACCGCCGAAGCCGTCGCGTGGATATAAGGCGTTCCCCAACTGCGCTCGCAAATGCCCTTGCGCGAAACCCGCCACACCTCTTTCCCGTCGGCAATATTCAGCACGACCAGAAACGGGTTCGCGGGATCATCACAGAGCAGAGCGATGCGATTGCCGTGGATCGTCGGCGAACTGCCATAGCCCCAGCCGATGCCGTACTTGCTGATGTTGATCACGCCCAGGTCGGTGCTCCATAGCAGCTTCCCATTGAGGTCGTAACAATAAAGCCCTTCCGAGCCGAAGAAGGCAACCAAGTGCTTACCATCCGTAGCCAAAGTAGTATTGGCATGGGTGGCTTTTTCGTGCCGCGTCGCCCGAGGCTTAGCGCTCCGCGCGGTCTGCCGCCAAAGCTCTTTGCCGGTCTGAGCGTCGTAACTCAGCACCACCCAGTTCTGCTCTTCGTTGTCCTCGGCGGCGGTCGGTTCACCACCCACGGCCAGCTTCAACGGTGCTTTGCCCGCGGCCTTCCGAATGGCGGTGCAGACATAAATACGATTGCCAACGAGGATCGGGCTAGAGTGGCCCAACCCAGGAACAGGGCTCTTCCAGCGAATCCCACCCGGCTTACCCGTGCTCGCATCCGCGTTCCAAGCCGCCGGAAGAGCGAACCCATCCGCCACGCCGACTCCGAGGCGACCGCGGAAGGCTGGCCATTCCGGATCGGCACCAAAAGCCGCCATCGGCAAGGCGGTCGAAAGACGCAAGAGCTGCCTTCTGGACTGTTTCATCGAAACCCCTCTAGGTTGTAGATTTAAGTCAGGATACCCTGAATGGTGGTGTTTAACAAATTCATACTTGCATTGGTGGCCGTCGCCGTGCTCTATTCGCAGCCGGCCGTCGTGAGCCGCTCCTTTGACCGAATGCTCGTCCTGGAGACCAAGGGCGAAACGTCCGCCAGCGTCAGCCTCGGCGACATCGACGCCGACGGCGATCTCGACGTCATCATGGCCAAAGGCCGCCATTGGCCGCTCGTCGATCTCATTCTCCGCAACGACGGCAAAGGCCGTTTTTCCACCGAAACGCTCAGTGAAACAGCGGATCGGACCTACTCCGCCGCGCTCGCCGATCTCGACGGCGACGGCGATCTCGATATCGCCGTCAGCAACGACCGACCCGACAAGAAGCTCATCTATCACAACGACGGCAAGGGGCACTTCAAGCTATCGAGCGAGTTTGGAGACCCGACTTGGTCCACCCGCTACATCACCGTCGCCGACCTGAACGGCGACAAGCGACCCGATATCTTGGTGGCTAATCGAAGTTCGAGGCCGGAGCAACCCAGGCCGAGCTTCTACTGCCTGAACGACGGCAAAGGAGCTTTTCCGAAATGCACCCAACTGCCAACACAGTCCGCGACAATCATCGTGGCCGCCGACCTCGACGGGGACGGCTTCATTGACCTGCTGATCCCGCATCGCGACGGCGGGCAGAGCCTCGCCTTCTGGAACGACGGCAAAGCGAACTTCAGCCCCCC
>JANODS010000453.1:0-5041 GCA_031412835.1 Acidobacteriota bacterium
GTCTCCACGGAAAGCTTCCGGGCCTCTTCCGCTCCGAACGCCGTCAGGTACATCTCCCGCTTCAGGAACTGCTTGGACCAATCTCGATTTTCCTTCCATTCCGCCTCGGTGAAGCTGATCTTCTCCTTGGTCATAAACTGATGGAAATCGTTCATCATCGTCTCGTCTGGGTCCCAGCCCTGCGGCAACTTCGCTTCTCGGGAACCAAAGTGCTTCGCCGTGAACGAAAAGAACACGAACTTCCGCAAAAGCTCCGTCTGATACTTGTTGAACTTCGGCGCGGTGAACTGCTCGTCGGGCTTGATCCCGCCACCGCCATAAACCGTCCGGCCGCTATCGGTCATTTTCACGTCGTTCATGTTCGGCGTGGCGGTATCTTTCCGGTAATAGTAGTCCAGAAACGACGTATGCTGGTAATCGCGCTGGATCAGTCGATTGCTCGGCGTGTAGTATTTCTGAGTCGTCAGCGCAAGCCCGGTGTTGTCCGACATCGGATACACCGTCTGCACTAATCCCTTACCAAACGTGTTGTCGCCCAAGATCCAACCCCGATCATGATCCTGCAACGCCCCGGCCACAATCTCCGCCGCCGAAGCCGAGTAGCGATTCACGAGGATCACAATCGGATAGTCCCGCTTCGTGCTGCCGTTCTTGGCCACATAAGGCCGCTCCGCGAACGCCCGGCCACGATGCGAAACCACCGTTTGCCCAGGAGCCAGGAATCGCCCGGCCACGGAGACGCCTTCGTTCAAAAGGCCACCCGGGTTCTCCCGCAGGTCCAAAATCAGACCCTTCACGTTCTGCTCACCAACCCGTTTGAAATTGTCTTCCACTTCCCGGCTCGTGTTTTCGTTGAAGGATTCAATATCGAGATACAAGATGCCCGGCTTAACGAAGAAGGCGTCCTGCACACTCTTGCGCGGAATCTCGTCGCGGGTGATGTTGTAGGTGATCGGCTTATCCACCCCTTCCCGGGCCACCTTCACCTGCACCTGCGTCCCGCGCGGTCCCTTCAGAATGTCGGCAACTTCGGTCGTCGTCAGCGTATCGGTCCGCTTGTCGTTCACTTCCAGAATCGTGTCGCCGGGACGAATGCCGGCCTTGTACGCCGGCGATCCAGGAAACGGGGCAATCACAACCGTTCGGCGATTGCGCTCGCTCACCATCATGCCGACCCCGTAGTAGTGGCCGCGCTGATCCTCGCGCATCGACGCAAAATCTTTCGGATCGAAAAAGCTGGAATGCGGGTCGAGCGTACGCAACATCCCGCCAATCGCACCTTTATAAATGGCCTTGTCCGAGGTCACCTTGTCCGCGAAGTTCTCTTCCACCAAGGCGTAAACCTTGGCGAAAGTCTTGACGCTGTTCTGAACTTCATCTTCGCCGCTAGCCGCGGCGACTCCCGTCACTCCAGGGCCAAAAACACCGCCCAATAACGAGCAGAGAATAACCGTTGCCGGGATAAGAACAATAGATCGGCGTATAGCCATACCGCGGGGACCTCCGAGGACTTGTCTCTGAGTATAGCAAGGCCTAACGTTCTAGACGGCGCGCGTCTTGCGCTGGTTAACAGAAATTTCCGCCCGCACGGGCTTTCTGGTCGTGGCCGATTGCGCAATCCCCAAACGGCGCGCCTGATCGGTCACACAAACAAGGAACATTGGCTGCTCGGCGTCTTTAAAAATATCGATGATCCGCTGGTTGTTGTCTTCAAGATAGATGTTTTTCCCATCGGTTACCAAATGCCACTCGCTCTCAGCCCCAAAAATTTCGTTCAGCCGCTTCCCCATCTCTTTTTGGAGGAATCGAAGCACCAAGCGAATCTTTTGCAAGGAAAAGCCCTTACGCCGCAATTCGGCGATCACCGCAATCTCAACCGCCTCTTCCGGCAGATAAACCCGCTTATGCCCCTCATGCCGAGGCGATACTACTTTTTGCTCGTCCCACCATTGCAATTGCCGAAGGCTCACCCCTGTCATTTCCGATATCTCGCTGGACGCGAAAGTTCGTTCAGCGGGTGGGGCTTCAGACTTCGCTTTTTTTGTTTTGAACATAAAAGGTGAGTTGCGTTTCAGAGCGGGGATAAGTCTCCTCAATTGTACGGATCTGGCGCGATCTGTCAACGACAAGATGTGAACTATCTTTTGCCCACAAAATGTAGTGATCGCTGGTATTTTCCACCCATTCTGTAGCTGTCCGGTTGCCGCCCTGCGACGCTAGCGCCCACGGGGGTATACTCAAAACCTATGCGCAAAAAAGTCACCGTAGTCGGTGCCGGCAACGTCGGCGCCAACTGTGCTCTGCGAATCGCAGACAAAGAGCTAGCCGATGTCGTCCTCGTCGACATCATGGAAGGAATTCCGCAGGGCAAGGCACTCGATATTCAGCAATCCGGGCCCGTCCAAGGCTACGACGTTCGGATCACCGGAGCCAATGACTACGAACCAACCGCCGGGTCGGACATTGTCGTGATCACCGCCGGCTTCCCCCGCAAGCCGGGTATGAGCCGCGACGATTTGCTTCTGGCCAACTACGAAATCGTCAAGACCGCCGCCGAGAATGCGATGAAGCATTCCCCCAACGCCATCCTGATCTTGGTCACCAATCCCCTCGATGCCATGTGCTGGGCGGCCTGGAAGGTTACCGGGCTACCGAAGCACCGGATCATCGGCATGGCGGGAGTCCTCGACACCGCCCGCTTCCGGACGTTCCTCGGCGAGGCCCTGGGCGTTTCGGTAACGAACATTAATGCGCTAGTCCTCGGCGGCCACGGGGATACGATGGTCCCGATCACCCGTTTGACCAACGTCAGCGGTGTTCCCCTCAGCGAGATGCTGGACGCCGAAACAATCAATAAGATTGTGGAACGGACGCAGAACGGCGGGGCCGAGATCGTAAAGTACCTGAAAACCGGCTCGGCCTACTACGCTCCTTCGGCGGCAACCGTCGAAATGGTCGAAAGCATTTTGAAGGATCAGAAGAAGGTGTTGCCCTGCGCCGCCCTGCTCGAAGGCGAGTACGGAGTCAACGGCGTGTTCTTCGGGGTTCCTGCCAAGTTGGGCGCCAACGGCATCGAAAAGATCTATGAGGTGCAGTTGACCGATTCGGAAAAGGAACAGATCCAGAAGAGCGCCGGAGCCGTCCACGAGCTGATCGAAGTCCTGAAGCAAAAGACCGCCTAACGGTCAGAACTTTATTGCTGCCCGCGGGTTCGAGTTTTCTCACAACCCGCGGGCGTTTCTCGTCTACTAAATTTTCTGTATTTCTCTGGAGGCTAGGTAAACACTATGGATCAAGGCACAGTACAAATCGTCGCTGGCGTTCTGGCGGTCGCCTGTATCGTCATTATCATCATGCGGCGGAAATCAGGCGCGGGCAAACCGAAGGCGGATGAGAACGACTTCTAATGTCCCGGAAGAAGCCGGCGGCTGAGGCGCTAGCCCCAAAGATCGTTGAGAAGTACGCCTGTTTCCGCTTGGCGGTTCGCCCGTCGGTGATCCATCGCTGGGGGGTATTTGCGGATGAGCCCATCCCCAAGCGCCGCAAGATCATGGAGTACACTGGCGAGCGATGCAGCCGCCGAGAGACCAAGCGTCGCGTCTTCGAGCGTGAATTCAACTACATGTTCACGCTTAACAGCTATTGGTGCATCGATGGCTCCACCGGCGGCAGCGGAGCGGAGTTCGTCAACCATTGCTGCGAGCCCAACGTCGAAGCCCGAATCGTGAAGGAGCACATCCTTTACATGAGCCTCCGCGACATCGAGCCCGGCGAAGAGCTAACGATCGACTACCGGTTCGGCAAGGACGTCGAGATCGTCTTATGCGGCTGCGGCGCGCCCAAATGCCGCGGAACGATCAACCTTCTAGAGTAGACCTCGACCACCTCGCGGCATCGGCAACCGAGCGGCCCTGTCCCGCCCGACCACTAATCCTCGCGAGCACCCCGCGGCTCTTCTCGCTCAATCACCTCTGCCGACTCCGGCGTCCGCCCCTGGTCGTTCGTATCCACAATCCAACGGTCCAGCGCGGCCGAAAGCTTCCCCACCGTGCTCTTATACTTCGGCTCCAAAGCCAAATTCTTCACCTCATGCGGATCCGCCTGATGGTCATACAGCTCCACCTCCGGCTTCCGAGCCGCCATCCACTGGCTCTGCACAGGATCCAACTTGCCCGCCGCGTGAAGCTCTTTCATCACGTTTTGCGTCGGGTAGCTCCTCGTAATGTAGTCATTGAACTGCGTGTAGGGCTTCTCCGGCATAAAATTCCGAATCAGCTTGAACCGGCTATCCCGCACCGCCCGTATCCGGTCAACCGTCATGTCACACCGGTCCCGAGCCGTAAACACCTGCGTCCTCGGCTTAACCCCACCAAACAGATCCTGCCCATGGAGCAACGCCGGCCGCGCGATCCCCGCCATCGCCAGACTGCTGGCCGTAATATCGAGTGAAATCGTCAGATCCTTGCGGACCGCCCCCGCCTTCACATGCCCCGGCCAACGAACCAGCAGCGGAACATGCGTGCCCGCGTCATACAGCCACTGCTTACCCCGCAGCAGACACCGACCGTTATCGCCAAAGACAAAAATTGCGGTATTCTCCAGCAGCCCGTCTTCTTGCAGCGAAGCCATCACCGCCCCAACCTGCGTATCCCAGTAGTTCACGGCGTCCAGGTAGTTGGCCACCTCATCCCGCACCACCGGATGGTCCGGATAGTATGGCGGCAACTCCACCTTCGCCGGATCGACGAGCAACTTCCTCGCCCGCGCCGCCGGCCAAACCGGCCCCTTATGCGGAGCCGTAAAATTGATCTGCGCGTAAAACGGCTGGCCCTTCGCCCGCTGCTTCCAATGAGTCCCCTCAAAAGGCGCATCGGCCCCAAAATTGAAATCGGTCTTTCCCGGAACCTTCATGCCGGGAACCACTTCTTTCACATTCGCCGTAAAGTAGCCCGCCTCCTTCATCCGATGCGAAATCAGCTTGATCCCCTCCGGCAGTCGAAATCCGTCCTTCCGATGACTCCGGTGGTTGTGCGCCCCAATC
>JANODS010000454.1:0-2323 GCA_031412835.1 Acidobacteriota bacterium
GCCCGTCACCTTTCATCCGGGCCATTGCGATTCGCATCTCGCGGATCTGGGTTAAGTTGGCGAACTCCTTTAACCCTTTGTCCTGCACGTTGATGTCTTGGAGAAAATGCAGCGACAGGCCGAACTTCTCCAGCTTCGTCAATGGCTTCAGCGCCACGAGTTCTTTGTTCGCGTCCAGATTGGAACCGGCACCCGGATTGAACATCGTGCCCGGCAAGATCAACTCCCGTAGCTCCGTGCAGCCCGAAAGCAGCTTCAAGTCTTTGTGATCGACAATCGTCCCGGCCAGATCCACCCCGTCCAACCGGAATGCCCCCGCGGGCAATGCCTGCACGTCGACGAGCCACGCTCCGCCAGCCAGCCGAACCCGGCCTCCATTGCGCAGGGCCCATTCGGCGGTACTACGGTCGTCTCCCTGGGCCCAGATGGCGCAGGCGGTTAGGAAAAAGAAAACAATTTTTAACACAGCAATGCCTGCCGTTATTGTATTCCTTACTCGTAGCGCAAGGCAGTCATCGGGTCAATTTTCGCGGCTCTCGCCGCTGGTATATAACCCGCGAGCAAAGCCACAATTGCCAACGCCGCTGTTGCCGCTCCAATCGTTAATGGATCTTGCGGCCGCACCCCATAAAGCTGGCTCTGCACATACTGGGAGGCGAACCAAGCCAAGGGCAGCGCGATGAGCAATCCTACGCCCACCATCGTCACGACTTCCCGCATTACAAGCCAAACCACGTTTCCCGTCTCCGCCCCCAAGGCCATGCGAATGCCGATCTCTCGCGTCCGCCGCGCCACCGTGTAGGCCATCACGCCGTAGAGCCCAATCAGCGCCAGCCCCGTGGCGAGAAGCCCGAACAACGACGACAGCATAGCCACGAGCCGCTCGTTGGCCAGCGATTGGTCCAACTGCTGCTCCAACGTCCGCATGTCATAGATCGGCAGCTTGGGGTCGAGTTCATGGACAATCGACCGGACGACATTGAACATCTGCTCCGGCGGCAGCGAGGTTCTGACGTAGCCCGCCATGTCCGACGCCCAACCTTCCTGGAAATAGCCCCGATAGACGATCCGCGGCGTCTCGTCGCGGAAGCCTTCGTACTTCGTGTCCGATACCACTCCGATGATCTCGATATCGGTTTTTGTCCCCGGGTCTCCGCCCCACCCGATATGGCGACCCACGGCGTCCCGGCCCGGAAAGTACATCTTCGCCATCTTCTCGTTGATCAACACCTTCTTGCCTGAAGTCTTCGAATCGCGCTCGTCGAAGTCTCGTCCCGCCAGCAGCTTGATGCCCATAGTGTTGAAATAGCCCGGCGCAAGAATGTTGACGTGCGGGTTCATGTCCTCCCCCTGCTTCGCCTGATGGCCCTCCACGGTCACGCTCGAATCCCACTCCCAACCGCGCAGCACCGGCACCACCGCCAGCGAAGCCGTCTCCACCCCGGGCGTCGCGTTCAATCGCCGAAACAGTTCCCGATAGAACGCTTCCGCCCGTTCGTTTTTGTATCCGCTCAAGCCCGGGTCGATCATGAACGTCACCAGATTCGACACCGTAAACCCAGGATTCAACGACTTCAAATTCTGCAAGCTCTTCAGGAACAACCCCGCGCCAATCAGCAGCAACAGCGACAGCGACACCTGGGTCACCACCAGCGCCTTCCGCAGCCAAGCGGAGCTGTTGGGCTTTAGCGCCAAGGTTTGCCGTGTCGCTTGCAGCGCTGGGACCAAGCCGAAAGCCAACCCCGCCGCGAATGCAATCGCGAAGTTAAACGCCAAGATCCGCCAGTCCGGATCCGCGCTCAGGTTCACCGCGTCGCTCCCTTGCGAAGGAAGCATCGCGAGCAAACCCTTTACGCCCCATCGAGCCAGAAAAATGCTCATCACCGCTCCGGCCATTGCGAGCAAACAACTCTCCACGAGCAACAGCCGAACGATGCGGCCTCGCGTGGCTCCGATCGAAAGCCGAATCGCAATCTCCTTCTCCCGGGCGCTCGCTCGCGCGATCAAGAGGTTAGCCAGGTTGGCGCAGGCGATCAACAACACCAACCCAACGATTCCCATCAGTACCTGCAACGGGCGCTCCATTTGCCGCCGCAAACTGCTGGCCCCCTGCGCTCCCGGCATCACCCGAATCGTCATCTGCAGGAACTTTTCGCGAGTGAAGTTCGACGCCGTCGCGAATGCCTTCTCATTCACCTCCATCCCGATCACCTGACGGAACACGGTCTGCAAGTTCGCCTTCACTTGGTCGTTTGTTACCCCGGCCTTCCGCCGCCCGAAGACCTGCACCCATCGCGACCGGCGCTCTTCCAACTGACCTCCC
>JANODS010000455.1:0-3012 GCA_031412835.1 Acidobacteriota bacterium
GGTCGCCGCCGGCTTGGGCTCGCAGTTCGCGCAGTTCAGGGAAGCGGGACGATTTCATTTGGGAGCTGAAGGGGAATCCAAGGTCTTCCCCTGCGTCCGCGTGGGAGATGGTGCGACCTTCGCTCTCGGCGCAACGATTCAGGCGCCTAAAGAAATAGTCGGTATTTGAACACGTTCAAAAACACTTGACAACGTTATCTCTTCCGGGCATAGTGAAGTTGAACAAGTTCAACTTCTTGGGAGGCAGCCATGGTTGAGTTGGATGAAAAGACACGGATCCGAGCGCCCATTGATCGTTGCTTCGACCTCGCCCGCAGTGTCGAGGTCCACCTTGTCGGCAACGTGCATTTTGGGGAATCCGCAGTGGCAACGGGCGGAGTGACCTCCGGCCTGATAGGCCTCGGGCAGAAGGTTACCTGGCGCGCCCGGCACCTTGGGGTTCGGCAGAACCTGACGAGCGAGATCACCGCTATGGAACGGCCAACCTACTTCCAGGACACCATGATCCGCGGCGCCTTTCGCTCCATGCAGCACGATCATTACTTTCGCGTCGTGTCCGCTACCGAAACCGAAATGCGAGACGTCTTCCGCTTTGCCGCTCCGCTCGGAGTCCTGGGACGGGTTGCCGAACTGGCGCTGCTTCGTCGGTACATGCGGGCGTTGCTGATCGAGCGAAACAGAGTGATTCAGCAGATCGCCGAATCTACCGAATGGAGGCGCTACCTATGAAAATCGTAATCCCCGGCGGCACCGGGCAGGTGGGCAAAATCCTCGCTCGGCATTTCCACTCCGCAGGCCACGGAGTGACCGTGTTGAGCCGTCAAAGCTCCGTATCGGCGCCGTGGTCCACGGTGGCTTGGGACGGGGTGAACCCCGGCCCCTGGGTCTCTACGCTCGAGCAGAGCGACGTCTGCATCAACCTCGCCGGCCGCTCGGTGGATTGCCGCTACAGCCCGGTGAACCGGCGGGCCATTTACGATTCGCGGATCCAGAGCACGCTTTTGCTCCAGCAGGTGATCGGCTCACTTCAGCATCCTCCGCGGATCTGGTTGAATGCCAGCACCGCCACCATTTACCGCCACGCCCTTGACCGGCCCATGGACGAAGAAGGCGGGGAACTGGGCGGGAACGAACCCGGTGCCCCCGACACTTGGAACTTCTCCATCGATGTCGCCAAAGGCTGGGAGGACGCTTTCTTCTCGGCCCCGACCCCTCGCACTAGAAAGGTCGCCCTGCGCAGCGCCATGACCTTTAGCCCCGACCGTGGTGGCGTCTTCGACGTCTTCCTTCGTTTAGTCCGCTGCGGCCTTGGCGGCACCCAAGGCTCGGGTTCCCAATATGTTTCCTGGATTCACGAGGCAGATTTCATTGGCGCTGTGCGGCTGCTGATTGACCGCGAAGATCTATCAGGTCCCGTCAATCTCGCCTCTCCCAACCCCATGCCCAACCGCGAGTTCATGCGAGTTCTGCGCGAAGCCTGGGGCATTCCCTTCGGACTTCCAAGCGCAAGCTGGATGGTTGAGATCGGCACTTTTCTTCTCCGTACCGAATCCGAACTGGTTCTGAAAAGTCGCCGGGTGATCCCAAGCCTCCTGCTTGCGGCGGGTTTCAAATTTCAGTACGCCGAATGGCCGCGGGCGGCGCGGGAACTCGTTACCAGGTGGCGCGGCTAACCCACTCCGGCTCTGTATTCTCGGCGGATGGGAGTTATGCGCTGTCTGGGTCTGCTGACGATACGGTACGGCCGTGGGAGATGGGTGGCGGTAGGAGCTTGCAGACGATGAGAGGCCATTCTGGCGCTGTCCGAAGCGTTGGGTTCTCGCCGGATGGTCCCTGGGGTGGGGTGGGAGAACAGGTGATTTTTGCGAACTATATTCATGAGAATTTGTAGGGCGCGGCGCACCGCGTGCGGCGATGGCGGCACTGATCCGGCTGGATACGCGGAAGAAGGCGAAGCTGCTGGTGCTGGAGATGGGGGCGTGGATCACGAGCGCGGGGCAGAAGTGGTGGGAAATTCCGCAGGACGAGGACGACAGGATTGATCCGATGGCGGAGTTTACCGATTAAATTGGTAACGGGGTGAGCAAGGGTTTGTGTTTGCGGTAGAAGGCGGGGAATTCGCATTTGGAGACGCGGCGGGATGGGCGGGAGGTGCTTCGGATTGGGAAGGCGCGATGGGTGGAGACCTAGACGTATCCAGCGGTATCCGGTGATGTTGGTGATTGGGACGTTCGCCGTGGAGGCCGATCAGCCGCGGCGGGGGAAGAATTGGATGGAGATTTCGAGCGTGTTGGAGAGAGAGAAGGCGAAGGGGGCGGTGAAGCAGATTGATTTTGTGGGGTCGGGGTTGGATATGAGTAGTGTGCTGAAATGGCGGCGGCGGGTGGTTGGGTAGCCGATAGTCTACGGGCTTGGGCGATTGGCGCACCCGAGCAATCTGCTGGCTGCGCCAATCGTGTCGGTGCGTAGATTAGCCGCGGCGGCGACGAGCGAACGCGATCGCAGCAATTCCCATTGCAAACATCGCGTAGGTTGAGGGTTCCGGGACCGTAGAATTGTCGGCGGTGCCAACAGCGAGCAGACCGGTCGGGTTGTTCCGATTCGGGTCAGCGGGGTTGGTACCGTTGACGATCGTCGCAGTCAGGATGGAGTTGGCGGCAAAAATGCCGGTCAAGGTGCGCGGTGCGCCACCGGAGGCTTGAAAGCAATCGCTGTTCGGGCTCAAAACGGCGTCGCAAGAAGTCGTTCCGCCCAAGCTGCCATTGGAAATGCTCCAAGTGATCGAATTATCGGCCGCGTACTGGAGAGAAAACGCTCCCGTACCGCCAAAATAGCTGCCGAGGCCGAGTTGATAGACGAAGGTGCCGGGAGCTTCGCCGATCGCGGGATTGCCATTTCGAGCGTGCTGGAGAGGGAGAAGACTAAGGGGGAAGTGAAACAGATTGATTTTGTGGGGTCGCGGTTGGATATGAGTAGTGTGCTGGAATGGCGGCGGCGGGTGGTTGGGTGGTG
>JANODS010000456.1:0-1455 GCA_031412835.1 Acidobacteriota bacterium
TTTTGAGCAGGTGATGGACGTGAATCTGCTGGGGACGATGCGCTGTTGCATGGCTGCGAAGGCAAAGCTGGCGGAGTCGCGCGGGGCGGTGGTGAATGTCGCTTCGATGCTCAGCTTTTTCGGCGGGCCGAGGGTTCCGGCATACGCGGCCAGCAAGGGGGCGATCGTACAGTTGACGAAGTCGTTGGCAGTGGCATGGGCGGCGGAGGGGATTCGGGTGAACGCGATTGCGCCCGGTTGGATCGCGACGCCTTTGACGCAATCGTTGCAGGATGACCCTTCGCGGTCGGCGGGCTTGATTGACCGAACGCCGATGAAGCGGTGGGGGAAGCCGGAGGAGTTGGCTCCGCTGGTATTATTCTTATGTTCCGATTCGGCCAGCTTTATGACGGGGGCGATAGTCCCGATCGACGGCGGCTACTCGGCCGCTTAAACCATGTCAACCCATCCGTTATCTCCCCCTGAAATTGTCGTTACGGCGGTGCCAGACGATGAACGCGTCTGGGTGCCGCAGGCCAAAGACGTTTGGTTCCGGCCGCTGATGCTGAACACGCTGGCCGGCGGATGGTGCAATCTGCTGCGCGTGCGGAAGGCCGGGGTGCTGAGTCGGCATCGGCATCCGGCACCGGTGCATGGCTACGTGATCAAGGGAAGCTGGCACTACCTGGAGCATGACTGGGTGGCGAACGCGGGCGACTACGTCTTTGAACCGCCCGGCGAAACGCATACGCTGACGGTGGATTCAGCCGATGAGATGATCACGTTTTTCAACATCTCCGGCTGCATGTACTACGTGGACGCGGATGGGAATCACACCGGCTTTGAGGATGTTTTCACGAAGATTGACATGTGCCGGAAGCACTACATCGAGGTCGGCCTGGGGGCTGATTTCGTGAACCAGTTCATCCGGTGAAGATCCTCTACACGGCGGCCCACGGGGGCTTCGCGCGGGAGCGCGTGCCGCTGGGCGGCGGGGCGGCGGTGTACGAAATGTTGCGGGCGGAATGGCCGGACGTCGAGCCGATTGTGCCCGGGTCGGTGACGGGTCGCGAGCTGGTCGGGTATTCGGAGATGGAGTACGCGGCGTTCTGCCGCCGGTTCGAGGCGGAATCGACGGCGGCCATTTTTCGATACGAACCCAACGAGTGTGTCGTGCTGGTGAACGACATTTCCGAGGGGCCGGATTTTGCCCGGTTGGCCAAGGCGGGGTACCGGCTCTTCACGATCTTCCATGTCGACGTGGTCGCGTACGTCGCGGCGATCTATGGCCGGGGCTGGGTGGCACCCGAGACGCTCGTCGGATGGCATCGGCGGCTGGGTTCGTTTTGCCCGGACGTTTTGCAGTTGGTGTTTCAGAAGCAGCTTGATTGCGTGCGGCATTCCAAGGCCTGCATCGTGCCTTCACCGGAGATGCAGTCTGTGATTCATCGCTGCTACGGGACGGCGGTGCGGGTG
>JANODS010000457.1:0-3631 GCA_031412835.1 Acidobacteriota bacterium
CGCATCGCCTGCGAACGCCATCGGCTGACCGCAACCGGGAGCGAAGAGACTAGGCCCGCCGCCACTTGGCCGACAAAGGCGAGCGAGCGTTTCGGGGGCGCGTGGTGGGGCACGCTTTCAAAATGGCGGCAGTACTCCGACGCCCGCGCCGGACCCTCCGGCTGGGTCCCATCGTCAAGCGCAAGATAGTGCACCTCGTGACGGCGATGAAGGCGGCGGAGCATCTCGAGCGTCCGTATCTGGCCACCCCGCGTGGTGGGATGGAGAAAATCGGTCTTGATCCACAGCAGCTTCATGCGCTGGTGCCCATCCTTATACAGCCACCCGTTCGAGACGCCGGGCCGCTTCCTGGGCACCCGCCACCGCGCCGCCGGAACCGAAGAACAAGCCGCCCCAGATTTCGAGATTCAACAGCCGCCAGAGACGGTCGGTCGCGTCGTGGAAGCCGCTACGGTGGTGCTCGATTAAAGACTGCACTTCCTGCCGGTGTACCCAGCGGGCGATAAAGGCATCCGGGGCAAGGAGCGTCGCCAGGAGGGCGTCGGAAGAGGGCTCTCGGAACCACTGGCGGAGCGGTGTCGGGAATCCCATCTTTTTCCGGTAAATGATGTCGTCAGGCAGCAGCCCGGCCACGGCCTTTTTCAGCACATATTTTTGCTCGTGCCCGCGGATCTTCATGTGGTCCGGCATGCCGGTGGCAAAGGCCACAAAGTGATGATCGAGAAAAGGAACCCGGCTTTCAATGGAGGCTGCCATGCTCATCTGGTCCTGCTTCATGAGCAGTTCGACAAGATAGGTTTTGCTGTCGGCGTAGAGCATGCGCGCCAGCGGCGTTCCGTTCGGCCGCGCCGCCCAATGGCGCAGATACTCGTCATAGACCCCGGTGGGAGGGCTCTTGAGCAGGGTTGCCTGTTCGCTGGCCGGGAAGGCGGCGTAAAAATTATCCAGATAGAGCGATTCGAGGCTGAGATCTCGACCGATAAACGTGTGCCCGATCTTGCGACGGAGATCGGCGCGGAGGAGGGGCAACGTAGCCAACGCATGGCGAATTCCGCGCCGCAGCGGACTCGGCACATGGCGGTAAGCCGCTGCCGCCTGCAAGTTCCAACGGTTCCAACGATAGCGTTCGTAGCCGCCAAACAGCTCGTCGGCACCTTCCCCGGTTAGCACCACTTTGACATGCTGCGCGGCCAGCATCGAGACAAAATACAGCGACACGCTCGACGGCCAGGCGATCGGCTCATCCTCCTGCCAGATGAGAGCCGGCAGCGCGTCGAAAAACTCTTCCTTCCCCAACACGATTTCCCGGTGGTTGGTGTCCAACTGTTCCGCCACCTGCCGGGCATAGGGCAATTCACTGTAGCGGGCTTCCTTATAGCCAACCGAAAAGGAGTCCACACGGCTCGTGGTGAGACGTTTTACGAGCGCCGTGATGGCGCTTGAATCGACGCCGCCGCTGAGGAACGTACCCAGGGGGACATCGGCCATGAGCCGTAGTTGAACCGTTTCTTCCAGCCGTCGCCGCGTTTCGGCGATCCACTCGGCCTCGCTGCGCTCTGGCCCGGCTTCGTCCGGCACATCCCAATACCGCGTAATGCGGATCTGCGGCTGGCCCTCGGTGTCTTCAAACCATTCCAACCAGTGGCCGGGCGGCAGTTTACGAATCCCGTTAAACAGGGTCTCGTCCCCGCTCACGTACCCAAACGCTAGATACTCGGCGATGTGCTCTTCCGCCGGCGCGGCTTCAATACACGGATGGCGCAGCAGGGCTTTAATTTCACTGGCAAAGGCGAAGGTTTGCCCGTCCCAGAAGTAGTAGAACGGCTTAATGCCTAGGCGGTCGCGAGCGGCCACCAGGCGGCGGTTCTTCTCGTCCCAGATGGCGAACGCGAACATGCCGCGGAAGCGTTCGAGGCAAGCGGGCCCCCACTCTTCCCAGCCGTGCAGCAGGGTTTCGGTATCAGACCGGTTGGCGTAATGGTGCCCGGCCTTCTCCAGGACGGGACGCGTGTCGGCGTGGTTAAAGATCTCGCCGTTGTAAACGATCCAACGGCTGCCATCTTCGTTGGCCATCGGTTGATGGCCGCCGGAGAGATCGACAATGCTCAGGCGGCGCTGGCCGAGGAAGGCGGGCGCTCCCTCATAATGGCCATCGTCATCGGGGCCGCGATGGCGGATGGCGTCGGTCATACGCCGGAGGATGGCGGGCGCGTCAGAGGGGGCCTCGCGGCTGACAAATCCGGCTATGCCGCACATGGGCTAGTTCGCTCCCTGTGCGCCGCCGGGGCGGGAGTAGACGCGATAGACGACCGTGCAGAGATCTTCCGCATCTCGCCCTTGAAAGGGCGTTGCCAGCGGGAAACCGTTTCGGATTTCGGCCAGCGAGGCGTCATCTAGAAACGGGTGGCGGGAGAACACTTCGTGTCCGGCGGCGGTATAAATCCGGTCGTAATCGCTGCGCCGCAGGCGGTTGTGATAAGCAAACTGATTGTCGTTGTAGCGGGACCATTCCCGTTCTTCAAACCGCAAAAAGTGAATGAGGCTGAGTGACTTGTCTTCGTGCGCAAAATGGTCGGAGGGGTCAATGTGGTGGCAGGCGACGCCGTCGACGGCGAGCACTCGGCTCGCTTCGACCAGAATGGCTTCCAGGACGGGTCCGGGAATGTGTTCAAAAACGGTATAGGAAAATTGAATATCGATGCTGTGATCGGCTAGTTGCGTGCGGCTTGCGTCAGCGGGTGAGTGGTAGCGAATGGCGGTCTTTTGGCTCAAATCCTTCAACCCTTGTACGCTGGCCAGGAGATCGAGTCGGGTAGCCAACACCTCAGCATCCGCCACAGGTCCTAGAATGGCCAGCACCGCTTCCCTGCCCCGCAAGATTTCGGCCACACTCGCCATCACCAGCTCTTCGCGCAAATAGACGTTCAAATCGAAGGTGTCCACCGATTGCGCACCGCAAAGGTAAAAGGCGATGGGCATATCCAACCGCCTCCCTGTACCGATTTCCATAATTCGCTTCCCAGCCACGGCAATGCCCATTCCCCGCATTTCGGCAAATATTTCGGCCGCTGCCCGCAGCATCGGTAAGGGGTCCGGCGTATAGCGGAGACTACCGAAACGGCGTTGGAGAAAGTAATAGATTGCATCTTTTGCCGGCAGTGCGGCGCATACCCGTTGAATCGTCGATTTTCGTTTCCAGTGCAATCGTGTGCCTACCCCTTATTGTGTCATCGGCAGCAAACGCCGTACTGTCTAGGCTTTGCCGGAAATATTCAGAGCCGACCGTACTTCAACGTAAGAATTGCTAAAACAACTGGGATTGCGCCTGTTTGCAGTAATCTTCGAACGAGGGTAGATCCAGATCCATAGCCAGTTCCTCACGCAGCAGCCGCTGAGAGTATTCGTCGATCACTTGCGCGGGCCAGCCCTTGGCGAGGGGATTGGCCTGCATTATTTTCTTTCGCATCGCCCCGAGGGCGCGCTTGATAATATCGCCGGGCATGTGGGTGGCGATATGGGCACCCGTACTTTGGACCAGAAACGCCTCGTACCGCTCTCTCCATTCATACTGTTCCAGCTCCTTTTTGGCCTCCAAAGCTCGCTCTTTTTCCACCTGCTCACGAGATTCTTG
>JANODS010000458.1:0-4035 GCA_031412835.1 Acidobacteriota bacterium
AGGAAATTGGGCGGCGGGGTCGCCTGAGCATGCGCCGCCACAGCCAAGGCGGAAGAAAGGAAAGTACGCCGATTCATTCCCTCTATTCTAGTAGCGTCCGACTGTCGGGTCGATCTCCAGGCTCCAGCGGTCGATTCCACCAGCCATCGAAACGCAGTTTGATACCCCTTGCGCCCGCAGCCAGTTCACCACGTTCAAACTCCGCACCCCATGATGGCAATAGACCACCAGCGTCTCCTCGTCGGCTTTCCCTTCGAGCTCTTGCAACCGCCCCGGCACCGAGTTCATCGGCACCAGATTCGCCCCTTCAATCCGGCACAGATCCCATTCCCCCTGTTCCCGGCAATCAATCAAACACAGCTTCTCGCCAGCTTCCCGCTTGGCCAATACCTGTTGCGGAGTCAGTTCCAGTTCCGTCATAAATCCCTCAATGATCGCGATTCGTCACGAGCTCGGTCACGCTCAGCAGCGCCCGCTGAAACGCTGTATCCGGAAACTGGTGGATCAACACGCGCGACCGATCTGTAAACATCGCCGCCCGCTCCATCGCCCGTTCCACACCCCGATATTTGGCCACGATTTCGAGAATCTCAGCGAACGGCACCTGCTCATAGCTCCGCTCCCGCAGTACCGTTTCAACCCGCACTCGCTCCGCCGGAGTCGCCTCTTCAAGCGCATAAATCAGCGGCAACGTCACTTTGCCTTCTTTCAGGTCGTTGCCCACCGGCTTGCCCAAAATCTTCTCCCGCGAAGTAAAATCCAGCACGTCATCCACCAGTTGAAACGCGATGCCCAAGTTCCACGCAAACTCGCCCAACTTCGCTTCGTCCTCTTCGCCCGCCGCACCCGCCATCGCCCCCAGCCGCGCGCAAACGTTGAACAAGCTTGCCGTCTTCCGGTCAATCAGTTCCATGTAGTCGGCTTCGGAGATGTCAATTCGCCCCAGCCGCTCAAGCTGCAACAACTCCCCTTCCACCATTAGTTGCGTCAAGCCAATCAACAAATCCAGCACCCGAAAATTCCGGCTCCGCAGCGCGATTTGAAACGCCTGCATATACAGCCAATCGCCCGCCAACACCGACGTCTGGTTTCCAAAGAGAACGTTCACCGACGGATGGCTCCGCCGAGACTTCGCCTCGTCAATCACATCGTCGTGCACCAGCGTCGCCGCGTGGACCATCTCCACCACCGCCGCCATCGCAATCGAAGCCTCGTTCACGTCGCCGAAAAGCTGACACGAAAGCAGCACCAGCGTCGGACGAAGCCGCTTCCCGCCACTCTTTTGCAAATGCCGATTGATCGCCGTCACCGCATCAACCGAGGAGATCGACTCCAAGCCCATTTTTTCTTCGACACGGCGCAAGTCCGCTTCGACAAGCTTAAAAATCTCGCGGGCCGTAAAAGCTTGGCCTAGCTTGCTCAGTCCCATGGGATCACTCAGTGTATCCTTCCGCCGCCGCCGGGAACAACCGCAGGAAGTTCGCCGTCGTGGCCACCGCCACCTCCCCGAGCGAAATCTGCTTCAATTCCGCGATCTTCTCCGCCGTCGCCACCACAAACGCCGGTTCGTTCCGCTTGCCCCGATGCGCCAGCGGGGCCAGGTACGGCGAATCGGTCTCCACCAACATCCGGTCCAGCGGTGTCACCCGCGCCGCCGCCTGCACGTCCGGAGCTTTCGTATACGTCACAATCCCCGAAAAACTAATCAGAAAGCCCATTGCCAGACTCCGCTCCGCCTCCGCCGGTCCGCCCGTGAAGCAGTGCATGATCCCCGGCAGTCCTGCCGGCTCCCAATGTTCCGCCAGGATCGCGAAGGTATCGTCCCAGGCCTCCCGCGCATGGATCACGATGGGCTGGCGAGCCTCCACCGCGAGTTGAATCTGTTCGACAAAAACCTGCCGCTGTGTCTCCCGCGGAGAGAAGTCGTAATGATAGTCGAGACCGATTTCGCCTAAGGCCACAACTCTTGGATGCCGCATCAGCGCCCGGAGTTGTGGAATACATTCCGAGCTCCACTTCGCCGCGTCGTGCGGATGAACTCCCGCGGTCGCATAGATAAACGGGTACCGCTCCGCCAGCCGAACAGCCACCTCCAGATCCGGCGGCCCCTCGCCCGTCCCGATGGCCAGCATCAGCTTCACGCCCGCCGCCTGCGCCCGCTCAATCACCGCATCGCGATCCTCGGCAAACTTCGCCCCGTCCAAGTGGCAATGCGAGTCGATTAGCATCTACTTAAGCCGAGCGCCCACCGGAACGTCCTCCAAAAAACCAGCCAGCGTAGCCTTGCTGTCCAGGCTCGAAGCCGCCACAATCATCCCGTGCGACTCAATCCCCTTCAACTTCCGAGGAGCCAAATTCGCCACAATCACCACTTTCCGGTTCAGCAGCGTCTCCGGTTCATACACCTGCGCGATCCCCGCGACAATCGTCCGCGGCTCCGCCTCCCCAATGTCCACTTTTAGATGGAGCAACTTATCCGACCCCTTCACCCGCTCGGCAAACTTCACCTGACCAACCCGAAGGTCCACCTTCACAAAGTCGTCAATCGTGATCTGCTCCGCCACCGGGATTCCCCCCGGATGCGCCACCGCCACCGGCTCCGCCGTCTTGCCTAGCAACTCATTCTGCCGAGCTTTTTCGATCTCTTCCAAGTCGTTCATTTTGTCAATAGTCTGTTGCATGTCGAGGCGGGGAAACACCGGCTCAACGGTCGGGACGGCCTGACCGGCCGGCAGTTGACCAGCGTCAAGCTGGCCGAAACGTTCGTCGGTAATCGAGGTCGAGTACCCCAGCAACCGCCAGATCTTAGCGCAGCTTTCCGGGAGCACCGGGGCCGCCAGCACGGTGGCCACGCGGAGAGCATCGGCAATGCTATAGAGCACTTCGTTCAGCTTCTCATCGTCCTTGGCCTTGAATAACTTCCACGGAGCCTGTTCGACGATGTACTTGTCCGCCGCCGTGATCAGTTGCCAAATCGCTTCCAGTCCCTTGGAGAACTCAAACTTCTCGTAGCCGTTGATCGCCGCCGCCACCGCCGTCGCAATCGGCAACACCAGTTCCGCCGGAGGTTCCGGAATCACCCCGCCCCGGTACTGCTGAATCATGCTCAACGTCCGGCTCGCCAAGTTCCCCAAGCCGTTCGCCAGGTCCGCGTTGTATCGAGTGACCATCGCGTCATAGGCGAAATTCCCGTCCGCCCCGAATACGATCTCGCGCAGCAGGTAATACCGCAGCGCGTCGGCACCCATGGCCTGCCGAATCGGTTCCGGCCGAACGATATTGCCCCGCGACTTCGACATCTTGTTGTTATCGAACAACAGCCAGCCATGCGCGAAAATCTTCTTCGGCAGCTCCCAACCCGCGGCCATCAGAAACGCCGGCCAGTAAACGGCATGGAACCGAACGATCTCTTTCCCAATCAGATGCAGGTCCGCCGGCCACCGGTCGTCATCCGCGACCGCGGAGTAATACGCCATCAACGCATCGAACCAAACATAGAAGACATGCCCCGGTTCATCGGGCACGGCGATGCCCCACTGGATCGTCGTCCGTGTGATCGAAAGGTCAGCGAGATCTTGCTTCAGAAACGCCAACACCTCGTTCCGACGCGTCTCCGGTTGCAAAAACTCCGGGTTGTTCTCGTGCAGTGCGATCAGCTTCTCCCGAAAGGCGGAGAGCCTGAAAAAATAGTTCTCTTCCGTAACCCGTTCCAGCGGTTGCCCGGTCTCCGGATCGACGTCGCCTTCTTTTGCGTCCGGCACAAACGCTTCATTGACGACTGAATAATAACCCGTATACGAGCCCTTGTAGATGAACCCGTTCGCCAGACAGGCCTTGAAAAGGCGTTGGACATTAGCGGCATGTTTCGGGTCGGTCGTGCGCTGCTCGTGGTCGAGCGAAAAGCCAAACTTCTTCCAGGTTTCGCTGAACTCAGCCGCGACGGCGGCCGTGAAGGCTTCTGGAGTCTGTCCGGCTTTCTCTGCCGAGCGCTGAATTTTCAAGCCATGTTCGTCGGTGCCCGTGGTGAGCACGACG
>JANODS010000459.1:0-4699 GCA_031412835.1 Acidobacteriota bacterium
TCATAGTTTATCACGAGGAATCCGACGAATATCTTCACTGAACTCAATCAAGCTCACGCAGCCGCAGCAGGCCATCCACGACCCCCGCCCGGCGATTCAGCCCCCTCGGCTCGAGGCGCTTCCGTTCCTCCACCACCAAGCGAAACGCCGCCGTCGAAACTTCCGCGTCTCCCGAGAAGAGGGCCGTACCGCCGCCCCCGCGCACCAAAACAACCGCATTCTCAAGGCTCCCTCCCGCCGGCGGATCGTGCGGCGCAATCACGATCGTGGCCTCGAACTCCCCCCTATGGATCCGCTCGCCGATCGCCAAGCGAAGCACTCGCTGCTTCGCCCATGGACCAACCGCGTCCGCGGATTCGCCGCCAGATACTCAATCTTGAGCTCCGCACTCCCCCCCCGACGCGGCGAACAGGGAAAAGCCCAGCCTCACTGCGCGCCTTCCACCGGCGACGGGTGATACTGCCAGACAACATAGACTATCGTCCATTTCCCTTCGTACTTACCGAGTGACATATAGTCGACGCCCCACGCGGCGGTAACTTTCACCCTCGCTGTCTGATCCAGCCCGCGAAGTCCATCTTCAACCCTTGCATCGCCTCGTTGTGGTCCCGCCAAAATCCCCGCTTGGCCAACTCTGGATGAGCCACCGCCGTTACCTTGGCCGGGTCATTCTGGTAAATCGCATCAAGGTGAGCCTCATAGTGGCCGCCATCTTATCACCCTACCCCCCCGTTTCACTCCAAATGGGGTGAAACGCCGCCAATTCGGGGCGGAAGTTACAACTTTCCTTCTGCCAGTTGGCCAGCCAGATACTCCGACGCCCTCATCGAAAGCGCCAGAATCGTCATCGTCGGGTTCTGCCACCCGCCCGTCACAAAGCTACTCCCATCCACCACAAACAGGTTCGGAATGTCGTGGCACTGGTTCCACTTATTCAACACGCTCTTCTTCGGATCGTCGCCCATCCGGCAAGTCCCCAACTCGTGAATGCTATACCCCGGCGGATTCACCCTGTCGCTCTTGACTAACATCTCCAGCCCGGCCTTAGTATAAAGCTCTTCCATCGTATCCGCCGCGTCCTTGCATAGGTTGCGCTCGTTCTCGCCGTAGCGAGCGTCAATGTGCAACGTCGGGATACCCCAGGCATCCACCTGATCCTTGTTCAATCGAACATGATTCTCTTTCCGCGGCAGCACCTCGCCAAAGATACTGCCCTGCACGCACGAACCGGCGTAACTCGCCAGCTTCTTCTGCAGCGCCTCGCCGTACTCGGTAAAGTACTTCGGGTCGGCGCTGGACCCGGTATTCATCGGCAGCGCGTACCCCCGAAGGAATTTCCGTTTCACCTTGTTATCCAGGTTCCGGAATCGCGGAATGAACAGTCCGCCGCCGATCAGTTGTGGCGTCGCCCTGCCGTCGCGGGCCTCGGGCATGGAGGCGACCACCGTGCACCCGTATTGCTGGTCGACCAGGTAATGCCCCAGCGCACCTGAAGAGTTCGCGAGGTTCGAAAGCAGCAGCAGTCGAGTCGTCTCCAGCGTGCCCGCCGCCAGCACCACCACGCGGGCCTTGGCCTGCATCTCCCGGCCGGTATGCCGGTCCAAAAAGATTACCCCATTGGCCTTGCCCGTGTTCTTATCAACAGACACCTCTCGAACCACCGCGTTCGGAACCACATCGAGCTTGCCGGTCGCCAACGCGCTCGGGATCGACAGGTTCACCGAACTCGCCAGACCGTTCTCACCAATGGCCGCGCGCATCCGAGATACGCCCATCCCCATCTTGTTCGCCACCGCCGTCAGCCGTTTTTGGCACTCGCTATCCGGCGCCGCATCGAATCCGCCATCAACAAAGTTGCCATCCGGAAACTGCGGCCAACCTTCCTTCCGGCCGACCACTCGAAACTGCGCCTCCACCCGCGAGTAAAACGGCGCCAGGTCGTCATGCCGAATCGGCCAATTCTCGCCAAATCCATCGTGGTCGGCGGCTTTGAACTCGAAGTCAGAGAGGCGAAATGACTGCCGGGCCCAAAACAGCGACCGGCCGCCGACCAGTCGAACCCGAACCCAGTTGTACGGCGCGTTGGCCGCCTGTGTGTACGGAATCTCTTTCTCGTCGACCCAGGTATTAGCGTTGAACTCATTGGCCTGAAACACGTGGGGGTGCAGGCCGGGTTTGCCGAAGCCGCGGAACGGCAGTTCGTGGGCGGCCTTGGTCGTCCGATCTTTCTCAAAATCGACGACCGGGCCGGCGTTAAGCATCAGGCAGCGGACACCCTTCGCGGTAAGTACGCCGGCAGCCATGCCGCCGGAGTGGCCGGAGCCAACAATGACGACGTCGTAAGTAGGAGTTGGCATGGTAGTAAGTTAGCGGCGCGTCGGGTCAATCGGAAGCCAGTAAACTCCCGCTCCGCCCGGCCCGCGTCGGCGCCGGGCAGTCGTGGCGTTCACCTTGGCATAGGGTGCGGAGTTCGTAGTCGCCGTCCGCAGATCGGCGCGCAGTTCGGTCAGAAAACGCTGGTGCGGATCGGTCGGAGGATCGTAAGTCCAAGGAACGAGTAGCGGCTTGAAAACTTGGTCGGCCTGCGCCGCGCTCAGCGCCGCAAACGGTTGTTGAAACAGCTTATTCGCCTGCCCATCCAGATAATCCAGCCCCGAGCGATAGAGCGTCTGCCGCGGAGCGGGCGACGCGGAAAGCAGAAAGTCGAGAAATTCCGGTGCCTCCGCTTCTATCGCCCCCGGCAGCGCGCCAACCGCCGGTTGCAGTAAGCTCGACGCATGCCGCAACGTCGCCCGTTGACGAGGCGTGAAAAAGCGCGCCACGGCTTCGGCCGTCGCCTCCGCGGCAACGGTAGCGATCTTTGCAGGAACTGCCACGGCGGGAGCCTGGGCGCTGGCCGTAGACGCGGCCGAGGCTGCGGCGATGGATTGAACAAATCGGCGACGTTGGATGGACATAAGGGGTAAACTTATGATTATGAACGATTGGTGTCCGTAATGCGTTCGCTGCTTCGAATCGCGGGCTTCCTCGCCAGTACCGCCGTATTCGCCTCCGATCCTGGCTCGTTTGATCGGACGCTGAATATCACGGGAACCGTGGAGTTAGACGCCAAAAGTGATCGGGGCGGAGTCTACATCACCGTCGGCTCAACGGCCACCGTCCGCATCCGCGCCATCATTAAGGCGGTGTATGGCAGGCTCGATCTCGACCTCGCCGAAGCAAACATTCGAGCTCTCGAGAAGAATCCGCCCATCGAACAAATCGGCAATCGGATTCGCATCGGATATCCGAAGGACCCCTCCCTGATGCGCGGAGTCTCGATGCGCCTCGAAATTGAGACGCCCCCTGCCACCCAAATTCGCGCTCAAACGGTCTCCGGCGGCATCCGGATTGACGGCATCCTCGGCTCGCTAACCACCGAGACGATCTCCGGCCGGACCGAGATCAAAGCCGCCGGCGGCCCCATCCGTGCCGAGTCCCGCTCCGGCGCGATTCAGATCGCCCAAGGTACCCCAGCCCCGATCCGCGCCCGCACCAAATCCGGCCGCATCACCGCGGAGCTAGCCAAACAAGGCGGCTATCAAGTCGACGCGCGTTCCGACTCCGGCAAAGTCTCTGGAGACGCGACGAGCGACCGGAAGCAGGGTGCCGATCGCCGTCGCCTGCAGAAACAAATCGGAGCCCCCGGGGGGCCCCTCGTCGATCTCGCCGCTCACTCTTCCGAGATTGAGATCAACTGACCTACTTCTCCGATTTGTACAGGATGCTGATCAGTTCGCTGCCACCAAACGCGGACTTGCCCACGACGACGCCCAGGAACTTGAAGCCATCTTCGCCAGCCTGCCGGAGCTCCTTTTCCATGGTCGAGGTCTTCGACGTGGCCGCAAGCTTGTACGTAATCTTGCCAGCCTTTTTGTCCGGATTCAACTCCAGGATCACCGCAACTTCCTTGCCCCCGAATGTCGACGAGAACACCGTCTGCCCGCAATAGAAGAAGCCCTCTTCCCCCGCCTGATTCAGCTCCTTCTGCATCGTGGAGGTCTTCGACGTGGCGATGAGTTTGTACTTCCGACCGTTCGACGGCTCCGCGGAGTTCTTGGTCATCACCGTAATGACTTCGCTGCCGCCGAATGCGGACTCGCCGCCCATCGCGCCGCCAAAGGCGAAACCGTCGGCCGCCGCTTGATTCAGCTCCTTTTCCATCGTGGAAGTCTTGCTAGTTGCCAGGACGCGGTAGTCGACCTTGCCGTCGGCGGAAAGAGCAAGAGCCGCTGTGAAAGCGGTAACAACAAACAGTCTGAGAATCATGCCCTAAAGAATACCACCATGCTAACCTCTGAGAATGACAGGCACAGGCGACTTGTTTCGAGAGGTTTCGACGCGAAAATTGGCCCAACTGGCGGGACGGATTGATGTCTGCCTTGATCGGCTGAATGACGATCAGATTTGGGCCCGAGGAAGCGAGAACGAGAACGCGGTGGGCAATCTCGTGCTCCATTTGATCGGGAACACGGGACAGTGGATTCTAAGTGGCGTGGGCGGCGCACGGGATATCCGCGCCCGCGACGACGAGTTCAATGAACGGAGCGGAGCGAGTAAGGAAGAGTTGAAAGCGCGATTGGCCGAACGGATCGCGGCGGTTAACTTAGTTATCTCCGGAGTAAGTGATGCCCGGCTCACCCACCGCATCCAAGTCCAG
>JANODS010000460.1:0-16491 GCA_031412835.1 Acidobacteriota bacterium
AGGTGCTCGTGGTGGCGGATCTTGCTGATAAGCTCTTCAACTTTGCTCATGAGGGTCATCCAATAGGATACTGATGAGGTTGCCTGAGAAGATCGCCCTTATTTTCAATCCTCGCGCGGGTAAGCTGCTGCGGAACCCACGGTTAGTGGAACGGACGATAGAGGCGGTGCGGAAGCATGGGCCGGTGGAGGTGCGCCCGACGACGGGGCCGGGGACGGCGAGTGAACTGGCGCGGCGGGAGGTGGAGCGCGGGGCGGACTGGATTGTGGCCCTCGGGGGGGACGGGACAGTCAACGAAGTGGCGAACGGGATGATCGGAAGCCACGCGGCGTTAGCTCCGTTGCCGGGGGGGACCGCTAACGTGCTGTGCGTGGAGACGGGGGTGGGGACGAACCCGGTGAAGGCGGCGGAGGCGTTGGGACGGCGAGAGGCGCGACGGATTGCGACGGGACACATCAAGACCGCGACGATGGAGCGGCATTTTCTGGCGATGGCCGGGACGGGGCTAGACGCCCGGGTGGTGGGTGCGGTGAACCCGACGATCAAGGACAAGCTGGGGAAGCTGGCGTATTGGGTGAGTGGGTTTGGATTGGTAGGGCGGTCGCTAGAGCAGTTTGAATCGAACGTGGATGGGTTCGTTTCGCAGCGGAGCTTTTCGCTGGCGAGCCGGGTGAGGAATTATGGTGGGGACTTGGAAATTGCGCGGACGGTGACGTTGCTGGACGATTGCTTGGAGGCGGTGTCATTCGCGGGGGTGAGTTCGTTTCGGTATTTGCCTTATCTGGTGGGGGTGTTGATCGGGAAGCCGGATCTGTTTCCGGGGGTGGACGTACGGGCGGCGCAACGGTTGGAGTTCAAGGCCGTGAACGGGACGCCCGTGGCGATACAGGTGGACGGCGAGGCGGCGGGATTCCTGCCGGCGACGGTTTCGGTGGTGCCGGATTCTTTGACGATTTTGCTGCCTCGGGAGTACATCGAAAGGGCCGGGGAGATACGATGGAAAACCTGACGCATTCGCTGACGGGGGTGATGCTGTCGCGGGCGGGATTGAACAAGTTGTGCCCGCGGGCGACTCTGTTGCTCGTGATTTGTTCGAATTTTCCGGACTCGGATTCGGTGACGACGCTGCTCGGCAGCGTGGCGTATCTGGACTACCATCGGCACTTGACGCACGCGTTGGTAATGGCTCCGCTAATGACGTTGCTACCGGTGCTGTTCGTCAGGTGGCTCGAACGGGGGAGGCCGTTTCCTTGGATGATGGCGATGTTGGTAGGGATGGTGGGGACGCTGACGCACATTGGGATGGACGTCTGGAACAACTACGGGGTTCGACTGTGGCTTCCGTTTTCTGGGGACTGGTTCGGGCTGGATTCGGTGATGGTGGTGGACGCGTGGATTCTGGTGGTGCTGGGGTTGGCGTTGGTGGCCCCTTGGCTGTCGCGATTGGTAGGGAGCGAGATTGGATCGAAGCAGGCATCGACGGGGCGCGGTTGGGCGATTTTCGCGTTGCTATTTTTGCTGGTGTGGAGCGGGGGACGATGGATTCTGCACGAGCGGGCGGTGGAGACGCTGGCAGCGCGGCGGTACGGCGGGCAGGAGCCATTGCGGGTGGCGGCGTGGCCGACGCCGTTCAATCCGTTTCGGTGGACGGGGTATGTTTCGACGGAGGAGGCATGGATCCTGCATGACGTACGGCTAGGGTTGCCATTTGACCCGGAGGCGGGGAAAGCCTATTACAAACCGACGGACGCGTCGCGGATCAACGCGGCGAAGCGGACGCCGGAGGCGATGGGGTTTCTGCGGTTCAGCCAGTATCCAGTTTGGCGGATGGTGCCGGTGACGGAGCCGGAGGGCGGGGTGGCCGTGGAGGGCGTGGACGTCCGGTTTGGGACGCCGGAGGAGGGCCGATTTCAAGTGAGGGTGGTGCTGGATCAAGGCTTGCACGTTGTATCAAGCAAGTTTGCTTACGGTATGTTGAAGCGATGAACGAGTATGGGCTGTGGATTGGCGGGGCGGAGGCAAAGGGGGTTAGCCAGCGGACGGTAAGAGTGCCGTTTGATGATGCGGCGTTTGCGGTGGTGCAGGAGGCGGGGGCGGAGCAGGTGTCAGCGGCCGTGGAAGCCGCGCGGGGGGCGGCTTCGGCGATGCGGGAGATGACTCGGGCGCAGCGGAGCGCGATCCTGCGCGGAACGCGTGAGCGGCTGTTGGCGGCACGGGAAGAGTTTGCCGTGACGATTGCGAGCGAGAGCGGGAAGCCGCTGCGGGAGGCGCGGACGGAGGTGGACCGAGGGGCGGCGACGCTGCTGTTTTCAAGCGAGGAGGCGGACCGGTTGGCGGGGGAAGAGGTGCCGATGGACGCGGCGGCGAATGGGGCGGGGAAGATGGCAGTCGTAGTGCGGGAGCCGGTGGGGGTGGTTGCGGCGATTACGCCATTTAACTTTCCCTTGAATTTGGCGCTGCATAAGATTGGCCCGGCGCTGGGGGCGGGCAACGCGGTGGTTCATAAGCCGGCGTCGGCGACCCCGGTGACGGCGCTGCTGTTGGCGCGGCTGTTTGCGGCGGCGGGGCTGCCGGCCGGGGCGTTGAACGTGATTCCGGGGCCGGGGGCGATGGTGGGGCCGGCGCTCGTGAAGCATGGGGCGGTGGCGATGGTGACGTTTACGGGGAGCGCGGCGGTGGGGTTGGAGCTGCGGGGGATGGCGGGTTTAAAGAAGACGACGCTGGAACTGGGGAGCAACTCGGCGGTGATCGTGGGGGCGGATGCCGACATCGAAGACGCCGCGTGGCGGTGCGCGTTGGGGGCGATGGCAAACTCCGGGCAGGTGTGCATTTCGGTGCAGCGGATTTTTGTGGAGGCTAGCGTAGCGGATCGGTTTGCAGAGGCTTTGGCGGTGGCGGTGGGCAGGTTGCGGATGGGGCATCCTTTGGATGAATCTACTGAGGTGAGTTCGTTGATCAACGCGGCGGAGGCCGAGCGGGTGGCGGCGTGGATTGGGGAAGTGGGCGGGACCGTTAGGAAGACGGTGCTCGCGACATTGGCACCGACGGTGTTGCGGGATGTGGCGGAGACGGCGCGGGTGTTTGCGGACGAGGCGTTTGGGCCGGTGGTTTCAGTGAACCGGTATACGGAGCTGGACGAGGCGATTGGGCGGGTGAATGCTTCGGTGTATGGTTTGCAGGCAAGCATTTTCACGAAGGATTTAGCGGCGGCGTTTCGGGCGGCGCGGCGGGTGCATGTGGGCGGCTTTTTGATCAACGACGTGCCGCAGTTTCGGGCGGACCAGATGCCGTATGGGGGCGTGAAGCAGAGCGGGACGGGGCGCGAGGGGCCGCGGTACGCGATGGAAGAGATGACGGAGCGGAAGCTGATTTGTTGGCCGGTTAGCTGAGGAAGACCCGCTTGACGATGAGGCCGAGGGCGCGGGGATCGCCGTTCGTGGTGCGGACGTGGCCATCAATATGGACCGTGATCTCTCCGCCGCAGGAGGGGGCGCGGAGGGTTTGGTGGCCGGGTTCAGCGAGTTTTAGGCGATGGTTGTTGATGGAGACGGGGACGGGTTTGTTTTTGGGGAAGAGGCCAGGGTGGGCGTAGACTTCAAGGGCCAGTTCGGAGGGGTTGGGGGCGAGCGGGGGGATGGTGAAATGGAAGTCGGGGGCGGTCCAACGCCAGTCGTTTTCCTGTTCGTACCAGCCTTCGCCGAGGGTGAGGTTTTGAAGGGCGCGGGTGCTGCGGAGGAGGGCGAAGCAGCGGGTGTCGGTGGTCCAGGGGTCGTTGGTTTTGGAACTGCTGGAAAGGAGGAGGGTGGGGCCGCACTCCCAGCCGGCCCGGCGGAACATGCGTTTGAGGCCTTTGACGGTGGGGAGCCAGAAGTTGGAGCTGTCGGCGTTGAGTTCATCTTCGGAGAGGAGGTAGGCGATGGGGAGGGCGTCGAGGGTGGGGTCGCCATGGAGGACGCGGGTGGAGACGATGGCGTAGCGGGAGAGGAGGGCGACGCTATTGAGGACGAGGAGGGGATTCTGGAGATGGTAGAGGATCCCGAGGACGAGGGCGAGGTCGAATTGAGCGCCAGAGACCGCGGGCGGGGGGGAGTGGTCGAGGTCCCAGTCGTGGAGATTGATGGTGGAACGGAAGTGGCGGAGGAGGGCGGCGGCACCACGAAGGCCGTTGAAATTAGTGGAGGTGTGGTCGACGGCGGTGATCTGGGCGCCGAGGCATTCGAGGAAGAGGGCGAGATCGGCGTCGGCGCAGCCGATGTCGAGGAGACGACCGGAGTGGAGCAGGCTTGGGTTGTTGGGTAGGGGTCGGCGTGGAGGCGGTGGAGGTGGGCGACGTTGGCAAGGGACTCGTACGGGTACCAGGACCAGCCGTCTTCGGCAGCTTCGGACTTGGCTAGGTCGAGTTGGGGGACGAAGTTGACGGCTTTTTGGACGACGTCGTCTCGGAAAGGAGGCATCTGGTTATGGTCGCATACGGAAAATAGTCTCTAGGGCTCTGTAGGGATAGCCGTTTTTAGACGATAGGGCATTGAGGGATTAAACTCGATTGAATCGACTCGTCTCAATTGCGCTGTTGACGGCCGGGCTGGTACTCGGATTAGATCCCGGTCGCAAACCATCGCAGTATGTGAAGCGCGCGTGGACGATTGAATCGGGATTGGTTTCGAGTGCGACGCTACGAGTTCGGCAGGGGTTGGACGGTTACATATGGGTAGCGACGCGGGAAGGGATCAGCCGTTTTGATGGTGTTCGATTTAAGAATTATCTGCCGGGGGTGACGGCGGGATTTGCTGGTCGGCCGGTTCGGTGGTTGTTGCCGGCGCGGGATGGGAGCTTGTGGGCGGCGACGGACAGCGGGGTGACGGTGCTGCGGGGGGGCGTATGGCAAACCTATACCGCGGCTGACGGGTTGCCGGGGAATCAGGCGAATGCATTGGCGGAGGGGAAGGACCGGATCTGGGTGGGTTCCCGGAGCGGGGTGGTGGCGTGGCGGAACGGTCGATTTGAAGGACCGGCGTGGTCGGCGCAGTTGCCGAGTCAGAACATTAATCAGCTTTTGGAGGCACGGGACGGCGCGCTGTGGGTGGCGACGAAGAAGGGACTGGCGCAGGTGGTGGGCGGTAAGGTTCGGGTATTCGGCGTGGGCGAGGGGCTGCCGAACGAAGCGATTTCGGCGGTCTATGAAGACAAGCAGGGCGTGATTTGGGCGGGGACGGCGGGGGGCGGATTGGCGCGGTATAGCGGTGGCGTTTGGGAGAAATTGCCGCTTGGGCGATGGTTGCCGGTGAACGATACTTCGGCACCCCATTCGTTTACTGAGGACGGCGACGGGAACCTTTGGATCGCGGTGAATTTTGGCGGGTTGGTGCGGTATCGAGATGGGCAGGTGGCGGTGATGGGGGTGGCGGAGGGGCTGCCGAACACGGAAGTGTATGATGTGTCGACAGATCACGAGGGGAACGTGTGGGTGGCGGTGGCCAACGGAGGCGGCTTGATCCAGCTTTCCGATGGCAAATTCACGAATTTTGGGGCGGCGGAGGGGTTGCCGGACGATTCTATCTCGCAGGTTACCCAGGACAGGAACGGTGTCTATTGGATGTCGACGCGAACGAATGGCTTGGTTCGACTGGAGAATGGCGTAGTGCAGCGGGTGGGGGAAAGAGAGGGGTTGCCGAGTAACCGGGTGAACGCTATCCTCGCCGGCCGCGACGGATCGATCTGGATTGGGGGTAATGGCGCGGATCTGGTGCGCTGGAAGGACGGAGTTTTCCGGAAGCTGGTTCTACCGGGGTCTGCCGCGAATTTTGTCTATTCGTTATACGAGGACCGGGCTGGGGTAGTTTGGGTTGGGTATGGCGGTGGCGGGTTGGCGCGGGTCGAAGGGGATCGGCTGGTGCCGATGGACTTGCTCGGCATGTCCGGAGTTTCCGTTCGAAAGACTTTGGAACTGCGAGATGGCGCGTTGCTGATTGCGACGGCGGGGAACGGGTTATTGCGGTCTCGAAATGGTGTCGTGAGTGCGGTGGCGGGTTTCGAAAACGAACTGATCGATTGGATCGAGCAGGATAGGGGCGGCGAGTTGTGGGTTGCGAGCAGCGGTCGGGGTCTGGCGTGTCTCCGTGACGGGAAAATATACCGGTGGACGAGGGATTCTGGTTTGCCGGATAACACGGTGCATAGTTTTGCGCTGGTCGGAGATGGGGATATTTGGACGCAGTCCTATAGCGGTATAGTGCATGTGCGAAAGGCGGATCTTTGGGATCAAGCGGAGGGACGATTAGACCAAATTCCGACGGAAGTGTTTACTCAGGCGGACGGGTTGCGATCACGGGAGACAATTACGGGATCCTTGTTCCGGGATCGAGGCGGACGGCTTTGGTTTCCGACAATGAAAGGCGTTTCGCTGTTAACACCGGGTACGATGCGGCGAAACAAGATTGCGCCGAAGGTGTTGATCGAAGACGTGGCAAGTGACGGCACGGCGTTGGCGATGGGCGGTCCGATTGAGATCGGGCCCGGTCCGGGAACATTAAATGTACATTTCACGGCGTTGAGCTATGCGGCCCCGGAAAAGAATCGATTCCGGTATCTTCTGGAAGGGTTTGATCGGACTTGGGTGGAAGCTCCGAATCGTCGCGAAGCGATCTATACAAACCTGCCGCCGGGGCAGTATCGGTTCCGGGTTCAAGCCACGAACAACGACGGAGTATGGAGCGAGGGACAGACGGTGCTGCCGGTACGGGTGTTGCCGCTATTCTACCAAACCTATTGGTTTGTGGGGCTCTGTTTGGGTTTTACCCTGCTCGTGGGGCTCGCGCTGCACTGGCAACGGACGATGGACCTGGAAAATCAGAAAGAGGACTTGGCGCGCGAGGTAGCGCAGCGGACCGCGGAGTTACGAGAGGCCAAAGACACAGCGGAGAGCGCCGTACGTGCCAAGGGCGAATTTCTGGCCAATATGAGCCATGAGATTCGGACGCCGATGAATGCGGTGGTCGGAATGTCACACCTTCTCCGGGATATGCCGCTCACCCCGCAAGCTCACGAGTATGTGTCGATTATCAGTTCGGCCGGGGACTCTTTGTTAACGGTACTCAACGACATTCTGGATTTTTCGAAGATCGAGTCGGGTAAGTTGCAGATGACGGAGGAGCCCTTCGATCTGCTGGCATGCGTTGAAGAGTCGCTTGAGCTATTAGGCCCCTTGGCGGCGAACAAGAACCTTGCCCTGTTGTGTCAGTTCGATACGTCGACACCACGAATGGTGGTCGGAGACGCGGCCCGGTTGCGGCAGGTGCTAGTAAATTTGGTCGGCAACGCGGTGAAGTTCACAAGTGTCGGCTACGTTGCTGTGCGAGTAGAGGAGGCCGATCGGGCCGGACGAAAGGTGATCCACATAGCGGTACGGGATACCGGCATTGGCATCCCGAAAGACCGTCTGCATCGGCTTTTTCAGTCCTTCAGCCAGGTGGATGCATCGACGACGCGACAGTTCGGCGGCACGGGACTAGGCCTAGCCATATCCCAACGGTTGGCACGGCTTATGGGCGGCGACATACAGGTGGAGAGCCAGCCAGGGGTGGGATCGCTGTTCTACTTTGACCTGCCGGATAGGCGGGTGGAAAATGCGACGTTGGGGCTGGCTGGCGAGCCGCTTTGGAAGGGGAAGCGGGTCTGGCTTAAAGTTGGTCCGTCGGCTCTGGACGAGACTCTCGGCGGCTATCTGACCGCGTGGGGAATGAGTGTGACGCGGGACGCGGCAGAGGCCGATTTTGTGGTGACTGACGCAAATACGGCAATTCCAATGGCTTTGGCAATCAAGCCGGCACTGCGCTTCGGCGAGGGGAAGGCACTGAGCAAGCCGATGCGACCGACGCAACTGAAGGCGGCGATCGGGCGGCTGTTGGCCTCGGTTCCTGTTCTAGAAAAGAAGATGAGTAACCAAGGTGCGCCGATGGCCGTGGAGTCTCCACTGCGGATCCTCGTCGCCGAGGACAACGCAGTGAACCAGCGAGTGATTCAAGGATTGCTGCGCCGCTTAGGATACGAGCCGGTAATCGTCGAGAACGGACTTCTGGCGCTGGAAGCAGTAAGACAAATGCCATACGACTTGATGTTGCTGGATCTCCATATGCCGGAGATGGACGGTTTGGACGCGGCGCGGCAAGTGGTGGCCACAGTGCCGTTGGAGTCTCGACCCCGGATGGTCGCGTTGACGGCAAATGCTTTCCCGGAAGACCGCCAGGCTTGTATGGACGCCGGGATGCAGGACTTCCTCAGCAAACCGATTCAACTGGCCGAATTGCGACGGGCGTTGCTCGACACGGCGCGCGGGGCGGCAGCGTAACGAATCGATTGGCCCACGTATCATAGGGTCATGGCTCTCCGGAAAGTCCTCGTGGCGGTTGTCGTGATTCTGATTGGCGTGGTGGCGGCACTACCCTTTCTGGTCGACGCGAATCGATTTCGAGGAGTTGTGCAGTCGCAGTTGGTGAAACGGTTGGAGCGGACGGTGACTCTTGGAGAGATGCGGCTGAAGGTGGTTCCGCTCTCGCTCCGGATCGCGGATGTTGAGGTTGGTCAGCCATCTGGGTTCGTTTCGAAATTTCCATTTCTGGTGGCCAAAGAAGTATTCGTCGGTGTAGCGCTGTGGCCGCTGTTGCGGGGCGAGGTCGTATTGCAGTCGGTCGAGTTGCAGGCCCCGAAGGTGGAGTTGATCAAGAACGCTCGGGGGAAGTGGAACTACGAGACGAGCGACGGGGCAAAGGGCGGAGACAACTCGGTGCCGGATTTGGCGGTAATCGACGGATCGGTGGCAGTGACCAATCTGTCGGCGAGGACGCCGAGGGACGTCTATGAGCACATCGATGCCAAATGGCGCGGCAATCGGCAGTTAGATGCAAAGTTGCATCTCGATTCGATGAAGGCGCAGGCCGCGGTCGAAGCCACTTATCAGGACGGCGCGGCGAAAGGCACAATGACGTTGCTGAGTCAGGGCGCGAAGGCCCCGTTGGTGGTTGCTTTTGATTTGCGCCAGGACGGCGAGACCTGGGACGTAAAAGAACTGACCGCGAAGTTAGGGGCGATGGCGTTGGGGGTGACGGGGAAGGTGACCGGTCAGCGGCTTCAGTTAGCGGTGAAGACGGCTCAGGCACCGGTTGGGGATTTGGTGCAGATCGCGGGCATCCTCGGGGGCGAATTGCCGCCGGATTTGAAGGTACAGGGGTTGCTGACGGCCGACGTGTTGGTTACCGGCACGACGGAAAAGCCTCTGTTCCGCGGGAAATTAGAAGCATCGCAGGCGGAGTTCTCGAGCAAGGATTTGGCTGCACCCGTGCGGGCGTCGGCGCTACGAATTACGATGACGCCGGAGAGTTTGACGACGGAGCCTTTTACGCTCGAAACGGGCGGGACGAAGTTGCTAGCGCGGGCGACGGTCCGCGGGTATAGTGACGACGATCCAAAGGTGGAAGCGACGCTGAAGACGGACGGAGCCAGCGTGGAGGAGTTGCTGCGGATGGCGAGCGCCTACGGCTTGCGCCCGGAAGGGCTGACGGGCAAAGGGACGGTGACTTTGGACATGCGGGTGACGGACACGACGTACAGCGGCTCGGGTTCGCTTCAGGGGGTGACTTTGGTTACCCCGTTGCTACCGAAGCCGCTTGAGATTGCGCAGGCCAACGTGAAGTTTGCGGAGGGGTCGATAATTCTTCAGGACGCCCAGTGGGCACTCGGGACGATGCATGCTCGGGGCATGGTGGCGGTGAAGAATTTCAAGAAGCCGGTGGTGAACTTTAGCGCGGCGGTCGACCAACTCAATGTGGCGGAGTGGCAACAGTGGAAGGCTCCGGCGGGCAAGAGCGCGGGCCCGCCCTCGATATCGGCGAACGGAACGATCACTGCGGGTAAGGTATTGTTCGATGGAATTCTGCTCGAAGACGTGAAAGCGACGATTGCCTTGTCGGGCGGGGTGATGCGGATGGAGCCGTTCACGGCGCGGGTTTTTGGCGGTGAGCAGGCGGGCTCGGTCACGGCGGATTTGCGGGAGACTCCGGCCAAGTTCAGCGTGCAGTCGACCATTCGGAACGTGGAGGCGAGCAAGTTGTTGGCGGCGACTTCGTCCGTGAAGGGGATCGTCTCCGGCCCGTTATCTGGAAAGTTGGACTTGGAGTTTGCCCCGAAGCCAAATGAGGACTTGGCGCGGAGTCTAAGCGGGACGATGCAGTTAGAGATGGCAAACGGACGCCTAAACGGCGTGCATATGTTGAACGAGATGGCGGGGATAGGCAAGCTACTCGGGCTGATGAAGGTGAAAGAGACGGTTACGGACATCGTGAAGTTCGGCGGGACAATGCAGTTGGCCAATGGCGTCGCGACGACGAAAGACCTGGCGTTGGACTTCGGACTCGGAACCCTGACCGGGGAAGGGACGTTAGGGCTGGTGGATCAGGCGATTCGGCTTCGATTGACAACGGTGTTGGGGAAAGATGTGGCGGCCAGATCAGGACAGGGGCAGTTGGGTGGGCTAATGGGCTCGGTTTTTTCGAATCCGCGAGGGGAGCTTGTCATCCCGTCGATCGTCACGGGAACCTTTGCGCAGCCTCGTTTCGCACCGGATGTGGAGCGGGCAGCGCGGCTGAGGGTGGACGGTATGGGCAGCCTCGGCGAGGCCGCGGGTAGTATTCTGGACCGGTTCCGTAAGAAAAAATAGAAGGAAGAAATGGCGTTGCTGCCTCGTTTAACCAAATGAGTCAGCAAATATGGGAACCTTCGGGCTAGCATTACCTCCAGAGCAATTGCCCTTGCCACCGTCCATCACTTTCCAAGATTTTTATCAGCGCCAGTCGGCGACGGTCTACCGGGCCGCCTTGCGGGTGACTGGTAACGCGCAGGACGCTGAAGACGCGCTGCAGACCGTGTTCATGCGGATTTTGAATTTGACGCCGCCTCCGGTGCTGGACACGATCTCCGAGAGCTATCTCCGGCGGGCTGCGACGAACGCGGGGATCGACATTTTGCGGCAGCGGACTTCGCGGGGAGAGTCGCCGCTCGAAGGGGGACCGGATCACGCCGGCCCGGCCAGTACGGCGCTGCTCAAGGAGCAGATGCGGCGAGCGTTGGGCAAGCTGGACCCGGAAGACGCGCAACTGTTTGTGCTGCGCAATTTGGAGGGCCTCTCGTACGACGAATTGGCCGAGCAGTTTGCGGTGGAACGGGGTACGGTGGCGAGCCGGTTGCACCGGATCCGGCAGTCGCTGTTGAAGTTGATTACGCGCTAAGAGAGGGATCAAACACCATGAATGAACAAAATTTAGATCAGATCCTTGATGAGATTCGCCAGGAGGACGTCTCGGCGTCGGAACTCAAAGCGGCGCAGGACCGGGTGTGGGCAAAACTGGCGACGCCGCCAGCGTGCGCCGGGTTTCGCGCCGATTACGGTCGGACCGACCTGACCGAGGCGCGGCGATTTCTGCTGGACGATCATTTGACCCGCTGCGTGGAATGCCGGCGGGTTTTGACGTCTCTCGCGCCAACGAAGGTGATCACGATGCCCGTGCAGGCGTCGCGGCGGTTTACGGTGCCGAAGTGGGCGATTGCGGCGGGTGTGGCGGCGTTGGCGTTGGTAGCGGGGCGGGACCGGGTCGATTCGCTGCTGGGTCCGAGCGGGCCGCGGGCGACCGTGGAATCGACCTCCGGAGCCGCGTACGGCATGGCCGGCGAGGTCTTGGCGGCGGGTGCGGCGCTGGGCGAAGGGCAAGTGATCCGGACAGGCCGCGGGACGCGTTCGACGATCAAGCTGGCGGACGGGTCGACGGTGGAAGTGAACGAGAACTCGGAGCTTTCGGTGAAAGCGGCGTGGTCGGGGCAGTCGATTTACCTCGAGCGCGGAGACGTGATTGTCCACGCCGCGAAGCAACGGCGGGGGGGATTGCGCGTCATCACTCGGGATTCGGTGGCCACGGTGCGGGGCACAATCTTCACGGTTTCGACAGGAACAGCCGGTTCGCTGGTGGGCGTGGTGGAAGGCTCGGTGGCGGTGAACCAGCCGAATCACACGGATCAGTTGCTGAAGCCAGGTGAGCGGTCGGCGACCAGCGTGACGCTCGAACGGGTGAGCGTGAAAGAGGCCGTGGCGTGGAGTCCGAACGCGGATCAATACTACGATCTGCTGGCGGAGTTGGCTGCGATCGAGAAACAGTTAGTGACTCCGGCAGCGAGGACCCAGGCGCGATTGGTGTCGGCCTTGCCACTGGATCCGATCATTTACGGCGCTTTGCCGAATTTGGGTCCGACGATGATGCAGGCGGTCTCGATGATTGAGCAGCGGTCGAACCAGAGCGCGGTTCTGAAGGATTGGTGGCAGTCGGAGAAGGCGAAAGAGCTAAAAGAGATGGTGGAACGGGTGCGGACGTTGTCGCCGCTTTTGGGCGACGAGTTGGTGTTCGTCCTGACGAAGGCGAAGATTCCGGTGTTGTTGGCCGAAGTGAAGCCCGGGCAGCAGGCGGCGGTGAAGGCGGCGCTGGACCCGATCGGGACAATGCCCTACGCCTTTGCCGGTGAGCTGTTGGTGCTCTCGGATAGTCCGGCCAACTTGGACACCCTGCTCCCGCAATTGGGCAAGGGCTCGCTGACTCCGTTCGCGGCGGAGGTGGCTCGGCACTATCAGCGCGGGGTGACTTCGTTGCTCGGTGTGGATTTGCAGGCGTTTCCGCAGCAAGCGGTGGCGGGGGAAGCGCGGTATCTGTTCTTCGACCAACGCGCGGAGGACAACGAGATCTCGCTGGCCTTCGCCGGGCCGCGGACTGGAATTGCCTCCTGGCTGGCCACGCCGGCGGCCGCCAGTTCGGCGGAGTACGTCTCCTCGGACGCCGTGTTCGCCTTCTCGGCGGCGACGCGGAATCCGCAGCAGATTTTCGACGAACTGACGACGCAAATTGCCCGGTGGAACCCCGGCTGGATCGAAGGCCTGCGCAAGGCCGAGGCCGAGACTGGAGTGCAATTCTCGACCGACTTGGCTGCCGCGCTCGGTACCGATTTCACCTTTGCGGTGGAGACGCCGTCGCTCCCGATTCCGGGCTGGATTCTGGCGATCGAGGCGTATCGGCCGGAGACCTATACGGCTACGATGCGGCGGTTGGTGGATACTTACAACCGCCGACCGGGTGCCACGCCGTTGACGATGAAGCAAGAGAAAGTGAACGGAATCGATTGGTATTCTCTGCAAATGACCGGCCAGCCCATTCAACTGCATTGGACTTTTGACCGGGGCTACTTGGTGCAAGGAGGTGACCGGGCGGTGGTGCAGCGAGCCGTGGCGACTCGTTCCGGCGGGTTCCCGCTGGTTCGTTCCGCGAAATACCGGGCGCAGCAGCCCAGCGCATCCGGGCTCCATCAGTCGGGTTTCGTCTGGATCAACGTGGGCGACGCCTTCGGCAATTTGGCCGGACTCTTGGAAAACTCGTCTTACCGTAAGTTACTCGAAAATCGGGAGCCATCTTTACTAACCTTTACAGGAGAGACGGAACGAATTCGTTCAGCTTCTCGTACCCGTCTATCGAGCCTGTTGTTCGATATGCTTCTGGTACAAGGCCCCACGAAACTATGAATCCTGTAATTGCGGTCGAGAATTTGCGAGTCCGCCTGGGCAAGCGGGAGATCCTGAAAGGGATCTCTTGCCGTTTAGGCGAATCGGGTGTCGGAAAGGCGATCGGGCTGTTGGGCCCGAACGGGGCGGGCAAGTCGACGCTGATTCAGACGCTGCTGGGCTTCCATCAGCCGTCGGCGGGCTCGGCGCATATTTTGGGTCTCGATTGCCATCGGCAGTCCATGCAGGTGAAGACGCGGATCGGCTACATGCCGGAGAACGACTCTCTGATCGCGGATATGACGGCGGTCGCGTTCCTACGGCTCATGGGCGAGATCTCCGGTTTGCCGGTTGCCGCCGCGCTCGAAAAGGCTCATGAAACGCTGTTCCACGTGGGACTGGGAGAAGCGCGATATCGGGCGGTCGGGACCTATTCGCTCGGCATGAAGCAGATGGCCAAGTTGGCGCAAGCGATCATTCACGGGCCGGAGCTGGTGATTCTCGATGAACCGACCAACGGGCTGGATCCGGCGGCACGGCAACGGATGCTCGTGTTAATCAAAGAGATGAAAGAGCAGCACGGCATGAACGTGTTGCTGTGTTCACATCTATTGCGCGATGTGGAAGAGGTCTGCGACGAGGTGGTGATCTTGAAGGATGGAATGATCGTGCACCAGTCGGATCTGGCGGCGGAGCGGCAGGCCAACAAGCGGTTCGTGCAGTTGCAGGTGACTGGGGATGATCGGAATCTGAGTGCCGCCCTGCGGGAGATCGGAGCCGAAGGGGTTTCGGAAACCGCAGGCGCGTGGCGGATTGTCTTGCCGATCGAAGTGGAAGTGAACGCGCTGTGGCGGTTGACCGCGCGGGAGAATTTGCAGATTACAAAGCTCGCCTATCGGCGGGATACGCTCGAAGAGATCTTCCTGAAGGCCGTTGGCCACATGCAGCCGAAGGCGGAAGCGGAGGTGGCTCATGGCCGTATTTAGACGAGGCTATCAGCGTTACGACGGGCCGCTGACGGGGCCGGTGACCCGGTTTATGGCGATTCCGCGGTTTGCGTGGAGTAAGATTTTGAGCCAGCGCTTTGTGGTGATTCTGCTCGTGCTGTCGTTGTTCTGGCCGCTGCTTTGCGCGGGGTTCATCTATGTGTCGAACCATGCCGATCTGCTGCCGAATCTAGGCGGCCTGGATGGGTCGATGGCGAAAATGCTTGAGATTAACGGCAAGTTTTTCGCCGTATTTATGAACGTTCAGTCGACGTTTGCGATTATGCTGGCGGCCATTGCGGGGCCGGGCTTGGTGGCACCGGATCTGGCGAACAACGCACTGCCGCTGTATTTTGCAAGGCCGATGTCGCGGTGGACTTACATCGGCGCACGGATGATGGTGCTGTTTGGCATTCTGTCACTAGTGACGCTGGTCCCGGGTTTGTTCGTGTTTGGAATGCAAGCGAGCCTGGCGAGTACGGCATGGCTCCAGGCGAACTGGGCGTTGGGGCAGGGGTTAGTCCTTGGGTTCGTTTTGTATATAGCGATGGTCTCGCTGGTCGCGTTGACGTGCTCGGCCTACGTGAAATGGCGCGTGGTGGCAGGCGCGCTGGTGCTGGCGTTCTTCTTCGTGCTCGCCGGTGCGGCGCAGATGATCAACCAGATTCTGCGGGTGGAGTGGGGCTCGCTGTTGAATCCGGGCTTTGCGATTTACACGGTTTGGTGTGCGCTGTTAGGCGTCGAGCCAGTGGAGGATGCGCCGGGAGCGTGGGATTGCTTCGCGGTACTCATGGTGATGCTAGGAGCCTTGCTGGCGGTGCTGCTGCGGAAGTTGCGACCGGTGGAGGTGGTGTCGTGAGCGATGAGCTGATTCTCTTCCACAACGTGTCGAAGTTCTATGGGGACGTGCTCGGCGTCAACAAAGTGGACCTGCGGATTCCGTCGGGGATCACGAGCTTGGTGGGGCCGAATGGGTCTGGCAAGACAACGTTGATGAACCTGATGAGCGGCCTTGTGCATCCGGGGAGCGGGTCAATTACGGTGCGCGGTATTTCGCCGTTTGCGCCGGAGAAGTTGATGCGAATCCTGGGGTATGCGACCCAGTACGATGCCGCGCCACGGGGGGTGACGGGGTTCGGGTTCGTGGTGGCGGGGCTGCTGCTCTATGGCTATCCCCGGGCCGAGGCGGAGCGCCGGGCGGCGCTGGCAATCGAGACGGTATCGCTGACGCAAGCCGCGCAACGTAAGATTGCGGCGTACTCGAAAGGGATGCGGCAGCGGATCCGCTTAGCGCAGGCGATCGCGCATGAGCCGGCGGTGCTGGTGTTGGACGAGCCTCTGAACGGGTTGGATCCGCTTGTTCGGGCCGAGACGATTGCGCTCTTTCGGAACTATGCGGCCCAAGGTCGGCATGTGATTCTGTCCAGTCATGTGCTGCAGGAAGTGGACGTGTTTTCCGATCAGGTGATTCTGATTGCTAACGGGATGATCGTGGCCGAAGGCGAGATCCGGAACGTTCGCGATGAGATTCACGAGCATCCCAGCCAGTTTCTGCTGCATTGCCAAAACCCGGCGCGGGTGGCGTCAATGTTGTTTGAACAGGCGGACGTAACGGAAGTGAAGCTCGCTCCAGTTGGCCGGGGGGTCTTGGTGATGACCCGGCAGCGAGAAGCGTTTGCCGCCGCAGTGCAGCGCATTGCCTTGAGCGGGCAGGAGATCGACGGAGTGGTGCCGATGGATGAGAACGTGGACGCGCTGTACGAGTATTTGATTGGGGGCGGTAAGTGAACCAGATCTGGATCATCGCGAAGCTGGAGCTTCGGCGGGCGTTTTTTTCGAAGCGGGCCCTGTGGGTGTATTTGCTGGCACTATTTCCGGCGGTGATTTTCGTCGGACATGGCATCAGCGTGAAGATGCGACGGG
>JANODS010000461.1:0-1342 GCA_031412835.1 Acidobacteriota bacterium
GTCGGAGGAGCGGGACCTGCCGGGTTGGATTATTGCGATTGGCAACTCGCGGTTGCTGGTTTCGCCGACGGGGGCGGCGTTTCTGCTGGACGCGGGGTATCCGCAGATTGTGGAGAAGCTGGAGGAATTACAGGCGGCGGGGCGATTTAAGAATCTGGAGGGGATTTGGATTACTCATTATCACGACGATCATACGGATTTTGCGACTAAGGTGGCGAAGCGGTTTGGGGCGAAAGTGATCTATAGCACTAAGATTCAAGATATCGTCGAGCATCCGGATCGGTATCGGATGCCTTGTCTGACGACGAATCCGATTACGGGTGAGACGAAGGGCGAGGCGGAGAGTTGGGAGTGGCGGGAGTTCAAGATGGCGAGTTACTTTTTCCCCGGGCAGACACTGTATCATGGCGGGCTTTCGATTGAGCGGGAATCGGGGGAGAAGATCTTCTTTGTGGGGGATTCGTTTACGCCTTCGGGGACGGACGATTATTGCTTGCAGAATCGGAATTTCGTGGGGGAAGACGAGGGGTATTTGTATTGTTTGAAGCTGCTGGAGAAGCTGGGTGGGAACCACTGGCTCGTGAATCAGCATGTGCTGCCGATGTTTCGGTACGATGGGGCGCGGGTGGAGCGGATGCGGACGGAGTTGCGGCGGCGGGCGGCTTTGTTGGGGGAGTTGACTCCCCTGCCCCACGCTAACTATGCGGTGGATGAGAGTTGGGCTCGCATTTATCCGTATGCGACGGCGGAGGGGACGGTGGCTTTGCGGCTGATGAACCATACGGCGGTGGCGCAGACGTTTGAGGTGAAGTGGAATGTTCCGGCGGGATGGACGGTGCGGGAGGCGGTGACGAAGGTGGTGGTGCCGGGCCGGAGTGAGGGGGAGGCGGTTTTGCGGTTGAATAAGCTGGCACCGAAAGAGTTGGGGGTGCTGACGGCGGACGTTCGGTTTGCGGGGTTCGAGTTTTTGAGTTGGACGGAGGCACTGCTGATAAACTAGGAGGCATGACGGATACGATCGAACTTACGGTGCAGAATGTTCCGCGGGAATTGGCGGAAGCGCTGGCGAAAGAGAGCGAGTTGCGTCATGCGACGTTGGATGAGACGGTGCTTGCGATTTTGCGGGAGCAACTCACGCCAAAGGTTCCGTTTTCGAATGGGCTCGGGGCAAAGTATGGCGGGATTTGGACGGAGGAGGAGTATCAGGAATTCGAACGGAATACGGAGGATTTCCGGCGGATTGAGCCCGAGATGTGGAAGTGAGCGAATACTGCCTCGACACCAATGCCTACTCGGCGTTCGCCCGCGGCCACCGGCGATGGTCACGTTGGTCGATTCGTCA
>JANODS010000462.1:0-9527 GCA_031412835.1 Acidobacteriota bacterium
GGCCGGTATGGACGGAGATGAGGGCGAGTCGGGTGGTTCCGTTTACGGAAGGTGAGTTGGGGGCTGTGGATAAAGCGACTACGGAGCGATATTAGGAGCGGGAGTATAGCCAGGGGGTGGGTGGGAGGTCGACAGCGTCCGGTGGGATGTGGCGGGAGACTAGGACTCCTTGGTCTTCGTGGAGCTGTTCGGTGGGATCGTAGGGGTTGCCTTGAAGGTTTACGGTGCGGAGGAGGGGGAGGGTTCCGTTGGGCTGGGAGGCTTCGGCTAGGGCGGCGACGCTTCGGTGGTGGAGGTCGTTGTGGGCTAGGGAGAGGGTTTGGAGGTTGGGGAATGAATAGTTCAGGAAGGACAAGACGGCCTCGTCGGTTAGGTATTGGGCGTCTAGGTGGAGGGCGGTTAGGTTTTGCCGGGCTAGGATGGGGAGGAGCCGGAGGAGATCGGAGTCACCGGTTAGGTTTATGATGCGGAGTTGGCGGATGGGGTTGGAGGCAAATAGGTTTTGCCAGGTGTAGAGATCGAGGAAGGGTACGGTGACGGCTTCGATGAAGCCTCTGTGGAATTCGGCCTGGGTTATGTGCTTGGTTTGGTACCAGTCGGGGGTCCAGGCGGGAGCTTGTTTGAGTAGGAGGTCGTCTGCTTCTGAGGCTAGCCGGAACCATTCGGGGTGATCGACGCCGGAGGTGAGGTTGGCTAGGGTGATTTGGAGACGGATGAGGTTAGCGCGTTGGGGGAATTCGGTTTCCAGGGCGGTGGCGCATTGGAGGCGGAGTTCATCGTTGTCGGGGGCGGCGATGATTTCGGGGAGAAAGCCGAAGTATGGGGAGCGCTGGGGTTGCGGGGTCATAAGGGGCTTATCGGGCGAGGGAGGAATAATCTTAGGGACCGCTCGGTCATGGGTTGAGAGGCCCCCATTGAGGATTGCGCGCCTATTCGGCGGCGGGTTTTGGGGCGGGGCGAGCGAGTAGAGCCCCAGGTTTGACGTCGGGGGCGACGGCGACGCGGACGAAGTTGAGCATCATTTCTTCCCAGCTTTGATCGCCCCAGCGGACTTCGGCCTTGGGGTTGGGGTTATTTTTGTTGTTGGCGGAATTGTCATAGAAGTTGGTCGCTTCGAGACGGGTTCCTTTGGGGATGATTTTGCCCGGGGCGTATTCGTAGCTGATCTGCCAGTTGAAGTCGTACTTGGCGGCGAGGAGCTTTTCCGCTTCGCCGGTGGGGTAGACGGCCTTCATCTCGGTGGACTTGCCGCGGACGTGCATGTGGGGGGTGAGGTCGAGGACTTCGACGTCCATGCCGAGGGTGACTGAGGTGGAGACGGGGAAGTTTTCCGCACCGGGGGGGATGACGAAGCGGTTGTTCTGGAGCCAGAGGGTGTGGACGGCCTGGGTGACGGGGGCCTGTGACCAGACGAGGCCGAGTTTGGATTGGTCAGTGCCGGCCTTGCCGTTAGCGGTGTAATGGGTTTGGAAGACGATGTCGGAGCCGGCCTTGAGAAGGGTGGCTTGGCCGGGGCGGAGGCTGTACGGCATGGTTCCGGGGGCGAAGCCAGTGATGTAGGCTGAGGGGCCGCCTCTGTTGTTGCCTTTGGTGGGGATGAAGGGTTTGTTGACGGGATATTCGGTGAACCATTTGGAGCCGGGTTCGCGAACGAAGGCGAGGATGTGGTGGACGAGGGCGCGGTTGCCCGGGCGAGGTTCGGCGAACTGGATCCATTTGTCCTCCGTGAGGCCGGTGGGGACGATGGTGTAAACATATTCGATGGTGCCGGAGGCAGGGATGTCGAAGGCCTCGGGGACCTCGAGGATTAGGTCCGGCTTAGGGATTCGCCAGCCGGCGGCAAAGACGGGGTTGGGTTTGGAATCTTTGGCGTTGCCTTCGGGAGCGCCTTGTTCGGCCCAGGAGGCGAGGGTGGCGATTTCGGTGGGGGAGAGGGAGGAATCGTTGGAGAACTTGCCGACGTGCGGGTCGGCAAACCAGGGGGGCATGCGCCTGACGGAGGTGGCTTCGCGAATGGCTTTGGCGAAGGGGCGGGTTTGTTGATAGGTGAGGAAGGCCATGGGCGCGGCTTCGCCGGGGCGGTGACAACCTTGGCATTTGGTTTGGAGGATGGGTAGAACATCCTTATGATAGGTGACGGTTGCGGGCTTGGCGGCGAGGAGTGAGGCGGCGCAGAGACTGAGTGAGATGATGAGTTTGCCCATGTTATTTCATGGTACAGCTTTCGAGGAGAGTAAGAGGGTTCCACCGTCGCGGAACCAAGTGGTGAGGACGGTGAGGACGAAGGCCGGGGGAAAGAGGAGCGCGCCGGTTAGGAGTTGCGCGAGGCGTGCGGAAGGCGATAGTTGGAGTTTGCGGCCAGTGAGTAAGTCGAAGAGGACGTTTGGTTTGGTTTGGACGGTGTTGATGGCGCTTTGGATCCAACCGAAGATGTCGTATTCGGCTTCGTGATGCCAGAGGCGGGCGGGTTGGAAGCCGGTTTGGGTGTGGAGGAGTTGGAGGGAATTCGTGCTGAAGTGATGGAGGTGGCGGGGGACATCAAGGGCGAGCCAACGGGTTCCAAAGAGGCGGGCTTGGGAGCCATATGCGTTGGGAACAGCGACGAGAAGTGTGCCGTTAGGGGAGAGGAGAGGATGAAGATCGAGGAGGGCTTGGCGGGGGTCGAGGAAGTGTTCGAGGCTATGCCAGAGGGTTATGCAGTCGAAGGGGCCATATTGTTGGGCGTCGCCGATGGTGGAGACGACGGCGATTTTGGGATCGCGGAGTCCGTCGAGATTGAGTTCGGTGCCGTATACGTCCCAGCCGCGGGCGCGGGCGGCGAGGAGGAAGCTTCCGTCTCCGCAGCCAATATCGAGGATTTTGCCGGGAGAGCGGGGGGAGACGGACTGGGAGACGACGCGCATGCGCCGCCAGGCGCACCAGCGGGAAGTGAGGGAGTGGCGGTTGCCGTAGTAGCGGTCACCGTAAAAGAAGCCTAGGTCGTCGGGAACTGGGTGGGTATATCCGTGGTGGCACCGGGGGCAGCCGTTAACTGTAAACCGTTGGCTAGTTAGAGGGTCAGAAGCGTTAGCGAAGCGGTTATCGCAGGCACTTTCGCAGATGGGGCATTGGAGCGGCGTCAAGGTTTAATGGTAGGACGAGAATCGTTCCTATGGTATGAGAGACTCGGTGCATGCGAACTGTTTCGATGTTCTTTTTTGCAATGATGGCGTCGTGGGGACAGGAGGTCGTTTTCAGTGGGCAGCCGACGGCGGAGCAGTTGGTTGGGTATGCGAGGGACGGGGTGAAGGTGGTGGTGAACCTACGGACCGACGATGAGATGGCAAAGTTGGGTTTGGATGAGAAGGCGATTGTGGAGAAGGCCGGGATGCGGTATGTGAGCGTTCCGTTTTTGGCGACGGCTCCGCCGAAGGATGAGGAGTTGGTGGGGCTGATGAAATTGTTGGCGGGGGCGAAGCCGGAGGGGCGGGTGGTGTTGCACTGTGCGTCGTCGAATCGGGTGGGGTATGTGTGGGGGTTGTATCAGGCTAAGGAGAAAGGCGTCGGCGTGGAAAAGGCGTTGGAAGAGGCGAAGAAGGCGGGGATGAAGAGCGCGGCGTTGGAGCAGGCTCTGCGGGACAGGTTAAAATAGTACGGTGATGACACTCGAAGAGTTTGATAGGGAGTACAGTCCGCTCCGCCAGCAGGCCATCGCTGTGCGGAGCTATCTTTGACGCAGCCGCGAAGCGGTTACAGTTGGAGTCGACTGAAGAGGTGATTGCGGCACCGGGTTTCTGGAATTCTCCGGAGACGAGCCAGAAGGTGATGCAGGAGCGGAAGCGCCTGGAAAAGGCGGTGGCCGAGGACACTGAGGTGCTCGGGATGACGGACGAGTTAGATACTCTGTTCGAGTTGGGTCGGGAAGGCGAGGGGGTGGTGAGCGAGATCGGAGCGGCGTTGCACCGGTTGACGGCCCGGCTTGGTGAACTAGAGACGGGGATGTTGCTGAACGGGGAGAATGATCACCGGGACGCGATCCTGACGGTGCATCCGGGGGCGGGTGGGACAGAGAGCCAGGATTGGGCCGAGATGCTGCTGCGGATGTTTTTGCGGTGGGCGGAGCGGAATGGGTTCCAATGCGACGTGACGGACCGGCTTGAAGGGGAAGGCGCGGGGATTAAGTCGGCGACGGTGGAGATCACGGGCGAGAACGTTTACGGGCTTTTGCAGAGTGAGATTGGGGTGCATCGGTTGGTGCGGATATCGCCGTTTGATTCGGCGGCGCGGCGGCATACTTCGTTTGCGAGCGTGTTCGTGATTCCGCTGGTGGATGACGATATCAATATCGAAGTGAAGCCGGATGACTTGAAGATCGACGTTTTCCGGGCGAGTGGGGCGGGCGGGCAGCACGTGAACCGGACGGAGTCGGCGGTGCGGATGACGCATATGCCGACGGGGATCGTCGTGCAATGCCAGAGCGAGCGGAGCCAGCATAAGAATCGGGCTACGGCTTTGAAGCAGTTGAAGGCTCGGTTGTACGAGCATGAGTTGGCGAAGCGGCGGGTGGAAGAGCGAAAGCTGGAAGACACGAAGATGGAGATCAACTTCGGGAGCCAGATTCGGAGCTATGTGCTGGCACCGTATCGGATGATTAAGGACCATCGCACGAAGAAGTCTATTGGGGATGTTGACCGGATTTTGGATGGTGATCTTGGCGACTTGATTCATGCGTTTTTGGTTTGGAAGCGGACCGGGAAGGTGGCTGGGTCGGACGATGATAACGAGGAGTGAGCTGGAGCGGGCGGCGGCGGTGTTGCAGGGCGGAGGGTTGGTGGCGTTTCCGACGGAGACGGTTTATGGGTTGGGGGCGAATGCTCTTGACCCGGTGGCGGTGGGAAAGATTTATGCGGCGAAGGGGCGGCCGGCTACTTCGCCGTTGATTGTTCACGTGGCGGATGTGGCGATGGCGCGGACGGTGGTGGCGGAGTGGCCGGAGGCGGCGGAACGGTTGGCGGCGGCGTTTTGGCCGGGGCCGTTGACGTTGGTGTTGGAGAAGCGGGATGTGGTGCCGGATTCGGTGACGGCGGGATTGGGGACGGTGGGGGTGAGGCAGCCGGCGCATGCCGTGGCGGCGGAGTTGATTCGTTTGGCGGGGGTGCCGGTGGCGGCACCGAGTGCGAACAAGTTTATGGGATTGTCGCCGACGCGGGCGGAGCATGTGCGGGCCGGGTTGGGAGATGCCGTGGACGTGGTTTTGGACGGGGGGTCTTGCGCGGTGGGGATTGAGTCGACGGTGCTGTCGTTAGTGGGAGGGAGGGCGGTTTTGTTGAGGCCGGGGATGGTGAGCCGGGCGGAGATTGAGGCGGTGATTGGGGCGGTGTCATTGTCAGGGGAGGTCGGAGATGGGGAGGCGCATGCGGCTCCGGGGATGCATGCTCGGCATTATGCACCGGTGACGCGGTTGCGGGTGGGGGTGCCGGGCTTGGCGTCCGGGTATTTGTGGCATACGCGGGAGTGCGAGGCGGAGATGGCGGTAAGATTGCCAGCGGAGGCGGGGGGCTATGCGGCGGGGTTGTATGAGGCGTTGCATTTATTAGATGCGGCGGGGTTGGAGGAGATTGTGGTGGAGGCGGTGCCGGAGGGGGGAGAGTGGGATGGGATTCGGGACCGGTTGGTGCGGGCGGGCAATGTGGCATAAGGATGGCATATGAGAGCGGTGGCGGGGTTTTCGGTGTGAAGTGGGAGCCGGAAAAGCGGGGGTGTTGAATTTGGGATGGAGGTGTGGCATAATTGTGCCATATGAGGACTACGATAGAACTGTCGGATGAGTTGATGCGGCGGGTGAAGGTGGAATCCGCACGCGAGGGGAAGAGTATGCGGGAGTATTTTGTGATGGCGTTGGAGTTGAAGTTGGATGGGGGCAAGACCTCGGCTCGGACGCGACGGGAACCGCCGACCGTTGGTAGCGCCGACGGACCGAAGATTCCCGTGTTTTCCAGCGAAGAGCTAGATGAAGTCCTATTTGGTTGATGCGAATGTGGCGCTGGCGCTTTTGGCGCGGAGCCACGCCCATCATGAGTTTGCTCGGAGTTGGTATCGGGGCTTGGGAGACGAAGAGTTCGGACTTTGTCGATTGGTGCAATTGACAGTGATTCGTTTGTTGGCGACTAAGCGGGTGATGGGTGAAGCGGTGATGCCGGTGTCGGCTGGTTGGAGGGTGCTGGGTGAGTTAGGTGAGGATTCTCGAGTTGTTTTTGTTGGGGAAGACGCGGAGACTGAGCGGGTGTTGCCGACCATGTGGCGGTATGCGGAGCCGACGCCGCAGCTCGTGAATGACGGGTATTTGGCGGCTTTGGCGCTGAGTACGGGGCGGCGGTTGGTGACGTTCGATCAGGGGTTTCGGGAGTTTCCGGGGTTGGGGGTGACGGTTTTAGGGTAGGCGGGGCGGGTAGGATGCTTGGTCAAGGCTCGGCGGGATGGCGACGACGGGGAGTGCATCGTCAACGGCTGAGGTTTGTGCAGAGGGTGTTCTGTCGAATCGGAGTGCGGGTCAACGCGGGGAGTGTATCATTGCCTGATGCCTCCAACTCGGGTTCGCTGGTGGATTTTGACGCTGCTGTTTGTGGCGACGACGATTAACTATTTGGATCGAATCGCTTTCGGTATTCTGGTGCCGGAGATTCGGAAAGATATGTTGGTGGACGACCCGACGTATGGGCGGCTGACGTTGGCGTTCGAGATGACGTATATGATTGGCTTCCTGATCATGGGGAAATTCGTACAGCGGTATGGGACGCGGATTGGGTATACGGTCGCCGTGGCTTGGTGGTCTGTGGCGGCGGTTTTGCACTCGATCGCGAAGACTCCGCTGGAGTTGGGATTTTGGCGGGGGATGTTGGGATTGGGCGAGGCGGGGAACTTTCCGGCGGCGATCCGGAGTGTGGCGGAGTGGTTCCCGAAGAAGGATCGGGCGTTTGCTACGGGTATTTTTAATGCCGGGACGAACGTGGCGGCGATGGTGGGGCCGCCGGTGTTTGCATACATGGTGGCGGGGTTTGGATGGCAGGGGTGTTTCTTGGTAACCGGGTCGCTGGGGTTCGTTTGGATGGTGATTTGGTGGTTTAGTTATCGGTTGCCGGTGGACCATAAGGGCGTAAACGATGCGGAACGGGCGTACATCGTGTCCGATGTGACGTCTGCGGAAGCGGAGCCGGTGATCGGTTGGATGGAGGCTCTGCGGCAGAAGGAGACGTGGGGGTTTGCGTTGGGGAAGTTCTTGAGCGACCCGGTATGGCGGTTTTATAGTTACTGGCTCCCGATTTATCTGTACGACGTACGGGGGTTCGATATGAAGAAGGTGGGTTGGGTGCTGCCAGTAATTTACTTGATGGCGGACATAGGGAGCGTGGGTGGGGGATGGTTGTCGGGTTACTTGATGCGGCGGGGGATGGCGGTGGGCAAGGCGCGGAAGGTGACGATGTTGATCTGCGCGGCTTGCATGCCAGTGGCAGTTTGTAGTGTTCTGGCGGATAGTCCGATTCTGGCGATAGCGTTGATGAGCTTGGCGACGGCGGCGCATCAGGGGTTTTCGGCGAATTTGTATACGGTGGTGAGCGATGTGTTTCCTCGGCCGGCGGTGGCGAGTGTGACGGGTATTGGCGGATTTGCGGGGAGTCTCGGGGGGGTACTGTTTGCAACATGGTTGCCGGGGGTATTGATTCCGATTGTGGGTTATAAGCCGATTTTTCTGACGTTTGGATTGTTCCATTTGACTGGGGTGTTGGCTTTGCACCTGTTGATGGGTCAATTTCGGCCGGTGGAGGCGGGTAGGACTGCACGCGTATAGGGGGACTTGAGGCAGGCAAGTCTTAGAGAGGGGTGAGGGTTTTCTGGGATCCAGAATTAGGGCCTTTGGTGGACACTGGAGGGGCTCTGGTATGGAAAACAATTCGACGCGGGGTTTGACGGGCCAACTAGGCCTGTGGGATACCCGTCTACAAACAGAACTGCGGCACGCAGCCGCATTTGGTGTGCGCGGACGAGCGGTTGCGGGAGTTATCCCGAGCGGCTCGATCGGCATTGACGCGGCGCTGGGGATCGGCGGGCTGCCTCGTGGGCGGATGGTGGAGTTGTTTGGTCCGGCGGGCGTGGGCAAGTCTACGTTGGCGTTGCAGGTTATCGCGGCGGCGCAGGCGGAGGGGCAGACGGCGGCGTTGGTGGACGTGGAGTGTACGTTTGACGCTGGATATGCGCGGCAGTTGGGCGTGGATGTGGAGCAGTTGGTGGTTTTGAAGGTGGATGGCGGGGAGCAGGCGCTGCGGATGGTGGAGAGGCTGGTGGCGAGCCAGGGCGTGGATTTGGTGGTGGTGGATTCGGTGGCGGCGTTGGCTCCGGCGGCGGAGTTGGCGGGATCTCTGTTGGATGGGCCGACGTTCGGGCATAGCGAGATGTTGGCGAATGGGTTGCGGCGGATTGCGCGGGTGATGGCGCAGTCGCCGGCTTGTTTGCTGTTGTTGAACCAGGTGCGGGCTTACCACGGGTTTGGATATACGGAGACGTCGACGGGGGGTTGGGGTTTGAAGTTGCATGCCGCGGTGCGGGCGGATTTGCGGGAGGTGGGGGGTGGCAAGGTGGGTCGGCGGGTGGTGTTGAGGTTGGTGAAGAATCAGTTGGCGGCGGTGGGGCAGGCGGAGATTGAGTTTTTGGAGGGGGAGGGGTTTTCCGCGGAGTTGGAGCTGTTGGAGTTGGGTTTGCGGCACGGGGTGTTGGATCGGTTTGGGGGGATGGTACGGTTTGGGGAGGAGGCGAGCGGGTTGGAGGAGTTGCGGGAAGATGTGGATTTGTGTGTGCGGGTGAATTCGGCGATTCGGGCGGAGATGGGTTTGCCGCAGCGGAAGCCGGTGGGCCGGGCGGTGGGAGTGGCGGGGGTGGTTCGGCGCGCGGGAGGTTAGTTTGTGAGGAGTGCGAGGGTGGCGCGGGCGTCGGCTTGTTCGCGTTTGAAGAGGGTGGAGGAGGGGTCGGTTTTGAGGAGTTCGTCGAGGAGGTCGACGGATTGTCGGGCGGAGGTGAGGGCTCCTTGGGTATCGGCGAGTTTGGGGAGGGCTTGGGCGAGGCGGCGGTGGGTGGTGGCGAGGAGCAGAGTGGTATAGGGGTCTTTGGTGGCGATGGATTGGGTGATTTGTAGGGCTTGGCGGTATTGCTCGACGGCGGCGAGGATTTGGTTGGTGGTGAGGAGAATGTCGCCGATGCGTTGGCGGGCGTGGGCCGAGTCGCGTGGGGATTTCAGTTCTTCGAACTGAGAGAGGGCGAGCTGGACGGAGGGGAGGTCTGGTTGGGTTAGGAGGGAGGTGGCGAGGTTGCGTTTGGCGAGGATGTTTTGGGGGTCAGCGGCGGCGAGTTCGCGGCGGATGGCGAGCGCGCGGGTGGGGTTGTGGGCTTCGAGGAGGTTGGCAAGGTCGTTGTGGTGGACTGTGTTCGGCGGTAACGCTTCTGTGAGGGAGAGGGCTGCGGTGAAGTGTTGATTGGATTCCGTGGGATGAGTGGCGGCG
>JANODS010000463.1:0-2241 GCA_031412835.1 Acidobacteriota bacterium
TCAGTTCACGCCGCACGACGTCCACGATTGGGACGCGACGGAGGTGCCGGTGCTGATCGACGCGGAGTTCAACGGCAAGCCGCGGAAGCTGTTGCTTTTCCCGAATCGCAACGCGTTTTATTACGTGCTGGACCGCACGACGGGGCAGTTTTTGCTGGGCAAACCGTACGCGAAACAGACTTGGGCGAAGGGGCTGGATGATAGCGGTCGGCCGGTTCGGCTGCCGGGCACGTTTCCCACGGTGGAGGGGACCCGGGTGTGGCCGAGTGTGGCTGGGGCCAACAACTGGTATAGCCCAAGCTACAGCCCGGCGACGAAGTATTTATATGTGGCGACGCGGGAGTCGGGGTCAATTTACTACTTCGGCAATGCGGAGTTCAAGGCGGGGGAACAGTTCAATGGCGGCGGTTTCCGGAGCATTCCCGGGGAGACGGAGTGGGGTGCTATTCGGGCGTTCAGGCCGACGACGGGCGAGGTGGCTTGGGAGTATAAGCTGTTTACTCCGCCTTACTCGGGCGTTTTGTCGACAGCGGGGAACCTGGTGTTTGGGGCGACGGCCGAAGGGCAGATGTTCGCGTTGAATGCCACGGATGGGAAGCCGCTTTGGCGGTTCCAGGGCGGGGGGACGGTGCGGTCCAATCCGATGAGTTACTTGAGCGATGGGAAGCAGTATGTGGCCATGACGATGGGTAACTCGCTGTATGTATTTCACGTGCAGTGAGCGGTTAGAGTTCTCCGTAGAATCGCCAGTTTGACTGGAAGCTGGGAGTGAGCGGCTGTTTCAGGAGGCTGGCGCGGACGAGTTCGACGGGCATGCTTCCGGACTGCAAGATAGTGTCGTGGAACGCGCGTTCGGTGATCTTGCCGGAGACGACGAGTTCGGTGTGGAGGGCGCGGAATTGTAAGCCTCCGAGCATGTAGGCGGCTTGGTAGAGCGGCGAATAGTTGGCTTCAAACGAGCGGCGGACTTCGGCGGCGGCGTTTTCGCGTTCGTGGCCGACACGGTCTACGAGGAAGTCAACGCATTGGGCGGCGGTCCATTTTTCGAGGTGGAAGTTCAGGCTGAAAAGGATGCGGGCGCAGCGGTGCATGCGCCAGAAGAGCATGCCGATGCGGTTTTCGGGGGTCTGGGGGAAGCCGAGGTCCCAGAGGCGCATCTCCCAGTAGAGGGCCCAGCCTTCGATCCAAAAGGGCGTATAGAAAGCCCGGCGGTAGGGCCGGTGGCGCTGGGTCATATAGGTTTGGAGATGGTGGCCGGGGATGACCTCATGATGAACGGTGGCACGGGAGAAATGGATGTTGTTGCCGCGGAGGCTCATGAGCTTGGCTTCGTGGGGCATTTCGGCGGTGGGGAAGCTGACGATGATCTGTTCGCCGCCGAGGAAGAAGGGATTGATGCGTTGTTCGGCGGGGGTCATCATGCGCATGCGCCAGATGTCCTTGGTGTAAGTGGGGATGGTGACGAGGTTGCGCTTTTCGAGGAAGTCGATGGCTTCGAAGACTTGATCGCGGACGAGGGTGGCTTGTTGGCCGGGGGGGACGTAGAGGTTCTTGACGTGTTCGAGGGCTTTTTTCCAATCGTCGCCGAAGCCGAGTTCGCGGGAGGCTTTGAGCATTTCGCGGTCGCACCAGGCGAACTCTTGTTCGGCGATTTTGACGAGTTCGTCGGGGGTGTAGGGGACGAAGTCAAAGCGCAGTTCGTCGCGGAGGGCGGCGTCACCGATGGGGTCGCCGAGGATGGTGTCGAGGTCGGTTTTGGGCACGCCGGCTAGTTTTTCGCGGAGGTCGTCCGCGTAGGATTCGATGGCTTTGCCGAGTTTGGCGAAGGGCTCGGCGGTCCACCAGGAGAAGTTGGGATCGTAGCCGTTGTAGAAGGTGTTCCATTCTTTCAAGGCGACGGAGAACTCTCGGGCGAGACGGGCGGCGCGGTTGGCGGTGGTGGGTTTGACGGAGCCTTTGCGGGAGGGGATTTCTTTGCGGAGACCGGCGATTTGTTTTTCGAGGCGAAAGAGGGTGGCGGCGATTTTGGGGGAATCGGGGGGTTCGACGCGGACGCGATTGTCGATCATCTCGAAGATATCCGGAGCGAAGGGGAGGAGGGGGAGGGCTTCGGCCATGCGGTCTTCGGTTTGCTGGAGGCGGCGGAGCCACACAGGTTTCGGGTGAATCAACAGCAGTCTCTCCCTGCCCAGAACAAGAAAATACGCCATTACCTAAATGTATCGGGTCAAACTGTCTAAA
>JANODS010000464.1:0-10923 GCA_031412835.1 Acidobacteriota bacterium
TTCCTTGATCGGGGTGCTCGCCAGCATTGCCCGTCTCCGCTTCACCGGCAGGCCCAGACTAACATGCACTTTTCAACGACCCGGGCAAAAGAGGACATTTCTACTTTGCCAGCAGGGGGACATTTCTACTTTGCCTTGACATCGAGAGAAGGCCCCTTGACTCCAACGAAGATAGGGAATACATTTCCCCGTGGAGGATTTCAGATGAAGACCCCTAGTTTTCTCGGCACCTACCGAGCGCTCTTCCTGGCTGTTATAGCCTTCACACCCCTCGCCCACGGTGCGGGAATCTTTATTGATGCTTGCGGAGTGAATCAGAACTTCGCGGGAGGTTTTGCCGTCGTCGCACATTGTTCGATCGGTACCGCCGCCGACAATGCTATCGGCGGCTCAGCGGCGGTCGCAGGCAACAACTTTTTCGTCAATAACCTCTCGCCGATCCACTTCTATGGAGATACCGATGCCTTCGCTGGGGTTGCCACCTGGACGGTGACGAGCAATCCGGTCTTCGACGCAGGCGTTACAACCGTCGGGACGTTTCTCCGTCTAGACGGTTCAGTGAAGATGCAAGGCCCGGGGTCGTCACTGGTCATCACCTTAACCGGACTGCTTGGGGGTGCCGCCAACCCCGGCGACGGAATTTCAATTACGCGGACTTTCAACTGGACTGGCCAACCTACCGAAGACATTCTGAACATTCCGTTGTTCGTCGAGCAGTTTAAGGCCAATCAAGCGATTGAAACTCTAACGATCGCCATCAACGGCCGAGCTCGGTACGACGTCGACGGCAGCCCCCAATTTGATGGAGCGGTGCCGGAGCCGACAACGTGGACTTCGCTTGTGTTTGGGGTTGCTACGCTGCTCGCCTGGAGGCGATCAAAACTATAATTTGGGGGCTATAATTGGGCGCCAACTTGGAAATAGGCGGTCTAGAGTGCGACGGAGGATCCACAAGCCCCCCAGCCCGGAATCCTCCACTCGCGGTCGAAGCAAACTGCGCTTCGGACTCACTATCCTCTTCGACTCCGATGCCAAGTTCATTAGAGAACTTTGAGGCGATAGAGGCTGACGGTCCCCCATTGCTGGACCAGCTCCCACTCCGGGTCGGCGCGAAGCTCGGCTAGGAGGCGCTGGTGCATGTCGGTTTCCATGTCGCGGCTGAAGTCCTTTTGACGGAGGAGGAACCAGCGGACTTTCTGCTGCCGGGCATATGCGGCGGCGGCGCGAAAGGCGGCCCGGCGGGCGTCCCAATCTTCGCGGTACCAAGTGAGGGTGGGGACGATGAGGCTGACGGCTTTGCGTCCGGTGGCGAGGTAGAGGAGGGTGTCGGCGTCGGTGAGAACCGGCTCGGTGCCTTTTCGGAGTTCGGCCCAGGCGGGGGCCAGTTCGGCCCAGTCTCGACGATGCTGAGCCATGAATTCGGGCAGGAGTTGGGTGAGGACTTGGATCTGCATGGCGAGACAGCCGAGCGCGATGCAGCCGCCCAGGCCGGTTAGGACCCAGGCGGCTTTTCGCTGACTGGGGTCGACGCCGAGCCGTTGCCTTCGAATTGCTTGCCAAAGACGACCGAACTCCTCCGTCCAGCCGACGACCAGAAGCGGGAACAGCGGCAAGACGAATCGTTCATTGGGAGCGAAGTGCCAGAGTAACAATTGGAGGGCGTAAAAGGCCCCAAACCAGGAGTAACCGCGGACGGTATCGTTGCCGGCACGAATCAACCGCACGAGTCCGCTGAGTCCGGCGATGCAGACGGTCTGGGCGAGAATTTTCTCCCAAAGGGCGCCATCGAGCTTGGGAACTAGGAAAGAGCCGAGGCCCTGCAGGAGACCATCGAGGTTCTTCCAGAGGAATAAATGCGCCTCGCCCATTTTGAAATTGAGGAGGTGGTAGCCGAGGTAGTTTGTGTAGTAAAGCGTTACGATGTCTTGGCCGGGCGGAGTGTGCAACCTCGACCAGACCATCCAAGCGAGGACGACGGGAAGCAGCGTGGCACCGAATAAGAAGGCGCCGCGGCGGTCTTTGCGCCATAGCATCCAGAGGATGCCAGCCGGCAGGAGGGCGAGGCCGGCGGTACGCCAGAGGTAAGCGAGTGCGGCGAGGGCACCAGCGGCCTTCGGATGGCCGCGTTCGAGGAGGAGCCACGAGGCGAGGACGAAGGCGGTGAACGAGATTTCCGTAAACATGCTGAGGCTGAAGAGCACCATGTAAGGGTTCAGCATCAGTAACGCCGTGAGCCAGTCTCTGGCGTGGCCGCGGATTCCGACTCGGCCGAGCCAGAGCCAAAATAGCCCGGCTAATATTGGGAGCCAGACGACGCAAAGGGCGGTGGCCCAGCGCAGGTTTTGCGGGAAATCGCCGCCGAGTCGCCAAGCGATCGATAACCAAGCGGGGAAGCCGGGGGGATATTTCGTTTGCGCCGGTTCGCCGGGCAGACTGAGAATCTTGTGCCCTTGGCCGGTGGAGAGCGACTGAGCACCGACGAAGTAGAGCCCGTCATCCTGGTATTCGGTGGCGTGGGGCATGTCGCCCCACTGGCCCAGAATGAAGGCCCAAGCTACGCCAATCGCTAGCGCCAACCCGGCCCGGAGTAACATGCGATTAGTGGTGAGCCGCGGCTAAATCTTCGGCGGTGAAGAGAGACGTCAGGAAGTTACCCTGGGGATCCAATTCAATGGTTTCCGGATCACCGAGAACTTCAAGCATGGGATTCTTCGCAATCTCCGGGAGTAAGTTTTCGCTGAAGGCGCATGGCGTAAGTTCCAACGAATTTTTGATCCAGCCCAGAGTTACTTCCTTTTCGTCTAGCTTGCCGACGGTTGGCCACATCGTTTTGAGGCATTCGAAGTCGCTACCGAAGTGAATAGGGGTGCGGATGGCTCCCGGGGTAGAGGCGGTTAAGGAGTTGATTCGAGTGGGGGTCCAGTTGACTTTGGCGAGGAGGCGATCATGGATAATATCCGCCATGCCGAGGCCGACGGCGTTGCCGTAGCTTTTACTGGAAAGATCGCGGAGGTAAACCCGTTCAAAACGGGGTCCGGGCCATGGGTTCGACTCGCCGGCGACGCTGCGGTTGACGACTTTGGTGTCCATGCCGGCGCCGGAGATATTCTTGCCAATTTCGTCGAGCATGAGGATATCGAGGTCAAAAGGAACGCGGCCCATCCACGATTTAGCGAGGGCGAGAAGCTCCTCTTCGCGCTTTTCCATCGTTTCGACCGGGACGGCTTCGACGTGGGCGGTTTGATGATAGGCGTCTTCGAGAATCGCCAGACCACCCAGGATTTTGCCTGAGCTGAGGACTTGGCGGCCGACGCTTCGGATGACGTGGTGGAGGCCTAACTTGTAGGCATAGGTATGATAGCGCTGCGCTCCGGCGAACTTACCGAGCCCGATGGCCATCATCTTAAACAATCCGCTTTCGATATCACCGGCAAAATCGGTATGCCATTTGACGCGACCGACGAGCATGACTCCGTCCGCATCGAAAGCCTGCTTATCGAGAAACGCTTCGATGCCGTTGGCATCGCGTCCGAGGGAAACTACTTCCAGCCGACTAAGGATAGGGCACCCCATCGTGGCTTCGGTAATTCCATAGTGGGCGAGCACGTCGGCTTGGCCTTCGGCGGTGGCGGCTCCGTGGCTTCCCATCGCGGGGAAGATGAACGGGGAACACCCGGCAGCGGTCCAATAGTCGACGACCGCTTTCGCGATCTGATCGATATTCGTGATTCCGCGGCTTCCGACGCCGATGGCGACTTTCGAGCCGGGGGCGAGGCGCGAATCCATCGCCGCCGATTGGAGGGCGGCGGTGACGGCACCACGGACATCGGGAAGGGCTCGGCTTAAAAAGTTTTGTCGCACCCTGACAATACGGGGCAGTTGAAAAGTTGACTCCAGCATCAGGCGAAGTATACCAGTTCAATGAATTGCTTCGAGCGGCTTAGCCGAAAAGGGATTTTTCGACGTCTTCGGGCTTACACTGGACGCCGACGAAGAATTTGCCGAATTTGGCGTAAACGGCGCTGACTTCATCGAAACGCATCTCGTAGATTAAGCGCTTGAAGACGGTTGGATCGTCGGCGAAAAGATCGACGCCCCACTCCCAATCGTCGGTGCCGATGGAACCGGTGATGATCTGTTTCACGCTATCGGCGTAGCGTCGGCCGACCATGCCGTGCTCGTGCATCATGCGGGCGCGTTCCTCGATGGGTACCGTAAACCAGTTGTTTTGTTCGCCGCGCAGGCGGTCCATGGGATAGAAGCAGATGTACTTGCGGTCGGGAATGGCGGGGTAAAGGCGGGGCGCCATGGCTTCGGCTTGCCGGGCCAAGGTCTCTTTGATGGCGGCATCCCAGTCTTCGGTGTGGGGTGCGAGGCCCTTTTCTGTCAACGCCTTAAAGGTCTTGACGGAAGATTCGTAGAGGCCCAACTCGACGACGGAGGTGTAGTCGCCCACGGGCTGGAGGTATCCGGCGAGATCGAGGTTACCGAAGTCGCGCTGGGCTTCCTGCAGTTCCGCCAGAGTTTCCCGGAAATAGACCATCATGAGATCGCCCTTGCCGACCATGGCAAAGGCGGCGGTCTGCCCGTCGGCATTCTCTTGCATGTGGCGCAAGTCGGAAGCAAATTCACGAAGCATCTGCCTTCTCCGCAGAGTTTCGATCGCGTTCCATCTCGAACGGTCGATCCGAAACATTTGATGCAGGACCCAGGCACCCTCAATGGTTAGGGGGACGGCCGGGAGAGGCGAAGGGGAAGAATGAAGGGTTTGTTCAGACATTGGTCTACTCTCTCTACTCTAAACGGTCGATAGGGGTTTGTAGGGGGATCCGCGTTCTTTTGCTTTTAAGGTGTTTTCCTTATGTAGGAAGTACCGGGAACGGTCGAAAGACCACTTAGGACAACGTGTAATGACATCAAACGCCGGTTCGCGCATCTTCTCGCTGGTTCTGTTTACCACTTTGGTGGCTGGGATCTGCGGGGCTCAATCCACATCGCAGGTACGGGTCTTCTCGGTGCCTGCCGATGGGACTTTCTTCGTTGACGGCATCCAGTATCAGGGCTCACAGACCTTTGTTTGGCCAACGGGCAGCAAGCATACGCTTGATGCTGATCTGGAGAACCAAACGGGCGGAGTGGGCACTCGATGGACTTTCTCGTCTTGGAAGGACAATCGAGCGCTTTTGGGCGACGCGTCCAGCCGACTGCAGACGATCACCGCAAACCCGGCGATTACGTCCTACCAAGTGACCTACAACAAAGAGCATCGGATCCAGTTCATCTTCTATTCGGCACCCGGGCTTCCGAACGGCGCCCCCTGTTCGACGTCGAGCGCCTTTCCCGGCCAGCTTTTTGTGAGTGGTCAGTGTTTCCAAACCTCTTTTTCCGCCTACTATGCGGTCGGTCAGGAGCTGCCGATGCAGGCGGTTCCGAACACGGGATTCATTTTTACGGGTTGGCTTGTGAATGGGAATCCGCCGAGCGATTCTTCCTTGCGAACTTACAAGGTGATCAGTCCGGCGGTGGTGACGCCGATCTTCGCGCCGGCGAAACGAGTGATATTTTATACAGAACCAGAGGGTTTACAGGTTTCGGTGGACCGAACTCCGTTTAACACGGTGACTCGCCTGGAAGATGTTGGACGTTCGAACCCGGGGCTGAGAGAGTTTGCCGCGGGTGCCCGTCATCTGCTGAGCGCGCCGAGTCCGCAGCAGGATCTTCAGGGCCGCGTTTGGGTGTTTGATTCCTACGATGTTCCGCTGGGCGCAGGGGGAGTCTATGAGGTTTCGAATGTTAATGTGATGCAAACGGTGACGGCCCGATTTGTGCGAGGTGCCACCGTCTCGTTTCTGACGCAGCCCAATGGACTCAAGCTCGCGGTGAACGGTCGCGAGAATTGGCCCTCTTACAATTTCGTTTGGGCGGTCGGAAGCGCCAATACGGTGACCGCGCCGGCGATGACGACGGATAGCCGAGGGCGAAAATACCGCTTCTTGAACTGGTCAAACGGCGGACCGGCCACCCAAGAGTTCACAACTCCCGCCGATACGGCGCAAGGTGGACTGCGGCTGATCGCTAACTACGAACTCCTGCCGAGAGTGACGATTACGACCAACCAGCCCGCTTCTCGGATTTTGATCGATGGCCAAGGATGCGACATGCCGTGCACGCTCGACCGCCCGAATGGATCGACCGTGGCGCTTGAGGCGACGGCAACGATTGCGTTTGGTGCCGACTCCCGCGCGGAGTTTGTATCTTGGAATGATGGCGGGGAAAGGGTCCGCACGCTGACCTTTTCGGGTGACGAACGGCGGGTGAATTTGAGCTACGGAATGGCCAACACTCTCCGTGCCGTGGCCGATCCGTCAGAGGGTGCAACCTTTACTTTTGATCCACCACCGCCACCCGACGGGTTCTATCCGGAATCCGCGGCAGTTCGCGTGACCGTAAATTCGCGGGAGGGGTTTCGGTTTCGGCGTTGGGCGGGAGACCTTGAGGGAACGTCCGAGTCCGGGGTTCTCTCGCTCCGAAGTCCACGCCTTGTTCGAGCGTTGCTGGATCGGGTTCCGGTGATTCCATCGGCCGGTATCCGGAATGCCGCCGGCGAAACGCCGGACTTGGTTGTGGCGCCCGGCAGTGTGATTTCGGTATTTGGCAGGCAACTGGCTCCTGACTATGTTGCGGGTCCAAGTGGTCCTTTATCACAGGCTCTTGCGGGCACGACGGTCCGTTCTGGGAATCGGCTCCTACCGCTTCTGTTTGTTTCGCCGGAACAGATCAACGCGCAACTCCCCTTCGAAATGGCCGAAGGCGAACAGGTACTGGCTGTAAGAACTGGAAATCAGCCGGAGATCCTGGGGAAGGTGCAGATCGCTCGTAACGCCCCCGGTTTGTTTGGCTTCACCTCGAATGACAAATTTTACCTGGCGGCTACCCATGAAGACGGGAGCGTCGTATCGGCGGATAGCCCCGCCCGCCGGGGAGAAACCATCACTTTGCTCGGGACCGGATTCGGGCCATACCAGCGGCCCGTACTGGACGGGTTCCCGGTGCCGATAAGTCCCGCTAATCCGCTAGTCGACCCAGTCGAGCTACGAATCGGCGACGCCTCGATCACTCCCATCAGTGCGATCGCGAGCCCTGGACAGGTTGGGCTGGTCGCAATAAAGCTGATGATTGGCGAACAACTGGGTACGAGTCGCGAGGTTTCGGTGATCGCTGTTGTGAACGGCCGAAGCTCGAACGCGGCGATCCTGCCGGTCGAATAGTAAGAAGATCCGATGAGAGTGCTGCTACTTGCCATCACGAGTCTCGTCATCCGGCTGCCGATCGGAGCGGCTCCCGAAATCGAGTCACGAACGGAGCCTTCCGCTTGGCGCTTTGCGCACTCGGATGCTCAGATTCTCGCGGGTGCGGATCTTTTCCGTTTAGGGCAGAATTCTGTTGGAGAAAAGTTGCGCCAGCAGTTTCTGGCGGCCATGGGCCCGGAGCTGTCGCGTCATGTCCAACGTCTTTTGGTCTCGACCGCGTTTGCGGCTGACGGAAGCGCGGACTCGGTGCTGATCTTATCTGGCCCTCTGGATTCCGGACGAATCAAACAGATGGCGGGTCGAGGCCACGCCGTGCTCAAAGCGTACAAGGGTGTCGAAGTGATCCTGCCGCCGAGTGGTTCTCCCGACGAAGTCCACTTCGCCATTGTGGATTCCCAAACGGCGTTGCTGGGGACCCGGGCCGGCGTGACCGCGGCGATCGACCGGAGCAAAACGGCAAGCCGACCGTTGGAGCAGCGCAGTCCCTTATTTGGTCGAGCGCTCGAATTGGCTAGTGACGCCGAGGTCTGGGTGTTGACCGACGATCTTCCGGCGGGGTTCGCACCCACGGCTTGGGAACAACTCCGCGGTACGCAGACCGCCGGACTGGAGCTGGTTCTAAAAGTAGGGGCGGATGTCGGGCTGGCGGTAGGCTTCAAGCTCGAAGAAGCCGAAGTACGCGACGCGGCGTTCCAAGCGATCGAGGCGGAACGCTTTGGAGTACGTTCCGGGTCGTATGTCTTGGCACCTTGGCTGACCAAGCTGGCAGCGTCCCGTCAAGCGGAGGGACTGATTCTTTCGGGTCAACTCAGCGAAACGGAGATGCTCGAGCAGTTCCCTGCCATAGCGGCGGTTCTTGGATTGCCGATCAAACCCGTCGAACCTAAGCCCTCACTCGAACTGGCAATCCTAGCGAGAAAACCGGCCGAGCCATTGCCCGTTGCCGTGGCTCCGCCGCCTCAACTTCGGGTGCGGATCGAAGGGCTCGAAACCGGCGCGATGGAAATCCCTTATCCGAACAATCGGTGAGGATCTGCTAGTGCTTGGGACTTCGGTATTCGCGAAGAATGATCCATTCTGTTGAGTACAAGCGACGAACCCGTACAGACATCATTGCGTCGAGCACGCCGGACTTGCGCCGGACAGCTTGGGACCCGGGCACGATGGACCTAGGGCTCCGGTCTGAAAGTGTCGCGAACATTCACGGGTGCGTCAAACCCGGGCTTGCGATGGTGGAAACGCCGTTGAATCATTGCCGGTCGTAGCGTGACATGCCTGGGGTGAAAGTCCGCCGTCGGTAATCGTCGCTGCGCACGGCCGTCGGAATCGGCGCACGATGGCGGCGATCTTTCGGGATAGGGAGAGTCCGCCGCGGGTGTCCTGAGGAACCGATTGAGCGCTGGAAGGGTTGTGATATCGTTTGGCGATGTACCGTAGAAGCTTTCTGGCTAGCGCCCTGGGGGCGCTTGCCGCTCCGAAGCGGCCGTTGAATGTACTGTTTGTTGTTTCCGACGATCTGACTTCGACGGCGCTGGGTTGCTATGGGCATCCGCTGGTGGAATCTCCGCACGTCGACTCGCTTGCGAAGAACGGTGTTCGGTTTGATCGGGCGTATTGCCAGTATGCGCTTTGCGCTCCTTCTCGGGCTAGTTTTCTCACCGGGATGCGGCCGGATTCTACCCGGGTTCTGACGAATGGGCCTGACTTTCGGCAGTTTTTGCCTAGCCATGTGACGATGCCACAACTGTTCAAGAATAATGGCTACCAGGCGATTCGGGAAGGCAAGATGTTCCACATGGGCGTGCCGGGGACGGTCGGCACGGATCAGTGGCAGGACGCCGCGAGTTGGACCCACAACGGGAGCCCGCAGGGAAAGGAACAGAACTCCAAGGGCGAAGCGAAGAACCTGACTCCGCACATCGGGCCGGGCGTCGGGATGCAGTATGTCAAGACTCCCGACGCGAGCGAACAGGCGGACTTCGATGCGGCGAATCGGGCGATTGGCCACTTAGAGAAGCATCGTAATGAGCCGTTCTTTTTGGGGTTGGGGTTTGTAAGGCCGCACGTTCCGTTTGTGGCTCCGAGTGAGTATTTCGATAAGTATCCGCTGGCTAAGATCAGGCTGGCCGAGAAACGGGCGAATGACTTGGATGATATCCCGGCGGTGGTGGCTCGGACATTGGGCAATACGGCCGGGAATATGAAGATGAACGAAGATCAGCAGATGGAGGCGCTGCGGGGTTACTATGCCGCCATCTCGTTTATGGATGCGCAGTTGGGGCGAGTGCTGGGGACGCTGGATCGTTTGGGACTGCGGGAGAATACGGTCATCGTGTTTCAAGGCGACCATGGATGGCATTTGGGGGAGCATACTTTTTGGCAGAAGCGGAGTTTGATGGAGGAATCGGCGAAAGTGCCGCTGGTGATTTCGGCTCCGGGGCGGAAGGCTCGGGGGCAGAGCTGTAAGGCGCTGGTGGAGTTGGTGGACGTGTATCCGACTGTGGCGGGGCTGTGCGGGTTAGTGGGGCCGGGTAACTTAGAAGGAAAGACGATGCAGCCGCTGCTGGATGAACCGAAGCGGGCGCATAAGAGCCTGGCCCGGACGCAGTTGACTACGCCGAAAGTGGATGGCCGGGCGGTACGGACAGCGGATTTTCGGTATATACGGTGGAAGGCGGAGGGGGGAACGGCGGAGGAGTTATACGACCATCGGAAAGATGCACGGGAGTTTACGAACTTAGTGAATGACAAGCGGTATGCGGCGGAGTTGAGGCGGCACCGGGCGATGGTGCCTTAGTATGAATTGGGCTCGGGAACTGGGAGACTGGGGGGCGGTTGGATTGGAGGCGGCGGATTTGGAGGCGCATTCCGGGGACGTGAGCGGTCATGCGGCTTCCCTGCCCCAGGTGGTGGTTTGGCCGTCGGACGGGGCGGGGGTGGCGGGGATATTGGCGTGGGCGAATGAGAGGGGGGTGGGGGTTACCCCGTGGGGGGCGGGGACTTCGGTGGAGGGGAACCCGATTCCGGTGGCGGGGGGGATTTTGTTGAGCCTGGCGCGGATGGATCGGATATAGGAAGTGAGGTTGGAGGGGCGATACGCGGTGGTGCCGGCGGGGGTGAAGTATCGGGATTTGAACCGGGCGCTGGCGGGGACGGGGTTGCACTTTGCGGTGGAGGTGGGCGGGGATGCGACCATCGGGGGAATGATTGGGAACAACGCGGCGGGGCCGAAGGCGGTGAAGTATGGGGCGACGAAGGAGCATGTTTTGGGGCTGGAGGTGGTGCTGGCGGATGGGCGCCGGATGCGGACGGGAAGCAGGGCATGGAAGCAGAGTTGCGGGTATAACTTGACGCAGTTGATGGTGGGGAGCGAGGGGACTCTGGGGGTGGTCGTCGAAGCAACGGTGCGGTTGACGGCGGTGCCGGAGTTTGTGGAGGTGATGGTGGCGGAGTTTGGGAGCGTGGATGAAGCGGTGGCGTGCGTTGGGAAGATGCGGGGTCTGGATGCGGGGGCGCTGGAGTTTTTGGACGGTGCGTTTATGAGTTTTTTGGGGGAAGCGGCGCGGGATACTTTGTTTTGTGAGTTCCATCGAGAAGGCGACGGGGAGGCGGC
>JANODS010000465.1:0-1037 GCA_031412835.1 Acidobacteriota bacterium
GCTCGCGCTCGTAGCCGTGTGCGCATCGCGGGATGACCGGCGCGGTCAGGCAATTTTGCGTGTCCTCAAGCCCCAACGGTTTGGCGAAGCGCTCGTGAAGGTCGTCCGCCCACGAGCGGCCCGTGATCCTCTCGATCAGCATCCCGAGGAGGACGTAGCCGGTGTTGTTGTAGGCGAACTTCTGGCCGGGCTCAAATTCGAGCGGCATGTCTTGGGTGAGCTTCACGATTTCGGAAGGGGTGCGAGCTTGGCGGGATTGCTTTGAGAAGAAGTCTTTGAGGCCGGTGTAGGACTTGATGCCGGAGGTGTGATTGAGCAGGTGATGGATGGTGATTTTGTCCCAAGAGGCAGGGGCTTCGGGGTAGTGGAGTTTGACGGGGTCGGAGAGTTTGAGCTTGTCTTTCTCGGCGAGTTGCAGGATGGCGACGGCGGTGAACTGTTTGGTGATGGAGCCGAGGCGGAACTTGGTTTCGGGGGAGTTGGGGATGTCCCATTCCGAGTTGGCAAGGCCGTAGCCTTTGCGAAAGATGGGCTGTCCGTCTTTGGCGACGAGGATGGTGCCGCGGAAGAGGCCGTCGCGAGTCCAGCTTTGGACGTAGGCGTCGGCATTGGTGGGGAAATCCTGGGCGAAGGCGACGAGGGAGAGGGAAGCGAAGAGAAGAAGGCGACGCACGCCGAATTGTATCCCAGAGCGAGGGGTGGCGGCGAGGGTAGGCTGCTAGATGCCGGCATACCAGGAGTAGGCACCGTCGGCGGCGGAGGAGCCTCGACCTTTGAGCTTGTCGGTGACGGTGATGGTGGTCATGAACTTGATGCTCTTGTAGCCGAGTTGGCGGGGAACGCGGAGGCGAAGGGGGCCGCCGTGGCCAACGGGGAGGTCGCCGCCGTTCATTCCGTAGGTGATTAGAGTTTGCGGGTGCATGGCCTCGGCAAGGTCGACGCTGTCCCAGCGGCGGCGTTTGATGGGGATTGACTCATACACGACGTACTTGGCTTGGGAGAGGACGCCAGCAAGATTTAGGACATGGGAGAGGGGC